>JAVFAP010000062.1:0-11270 GCA_034002445.1 bacterium
CGCTGCCGACGCCCGTGAATTTCGCCAACGGGTTCTGTGTGTGCTGAACAACCGTGGCCGGGACCGGGTGGAACTCGACCATCCCGATTTGAAAGGGGTGGTCTCCTTCTTTGGTGCCGAAAAACTGCATGTTCTCCCCAAACTGACCGGCAAGCGCATGTTCCAGCGTGAGCCCGAGTTTATCTCGCTGCTCGACGCGCTGTTCCGCGAAAAAGAACCGGCGGGGATCAAGCCTCTTCTGAAAAAGGCCGGTCCCCTCGCCCAAGCCCTGGTCGAGGAAAACCGCCGCCGCAAAACGGCCTTGTTGCGGATGGAGCGCAAAATAACCGATACCATCGAAGACAGGATCCAAAAGGATGCCGCGGTCTCGTTCAAGGATGTGCTGAATGATGAGGTGTTCACCGCGCTGGATCATTTGGGATTGAAACGGTTCGCCATCACCAACTTTTGGACATTCATCAAACGCGTGGGCAACACTTGGTCATTCAAACAAAGTTTTCAGGCCGCGTTTGGCTCCAACCGCCACCAAACCTTGTCACAAATGCTGACGATCAACACCGACAAACTGGAGGACGAAGTGCGGAGCCGCATCAGCGATCATACCGAAGAACTCCGGCGCCTGCTCCACCGCCAGGAGGAGAGCGCGATCCTGATCCAAGCCAACCCCGATTTCAAGACGTTGGCCTTCATCAAAGCCATGCCTCTTCAAACCATGCTGCAAGAAATCGCCCGGGAATTTGAGACAGAGATCCGGGACACCCTATCGGAAGACAAACTGGCGGCCGCACTGAAAAATGATCCGATCTTGGTTCTTTCAGTCCTAGGTGTCTTCCTGGTCGATATGCTGACCATCCCTGGTTTCTTCAGCTGGCTGGGTGTGCCAACCCTGTTCAAGTTTCTCCCGATCGGCAAATTTGATAAAATGAAACGGCGCTTCCAGCAATCGATTCGCGATTTAATCCGGGAAGCCCTGATGCAGACCGTGATCCAGATCAAGAATTCCCGCAGCCAACTGATTCTCGAAGATCAAGACCCCATTTACCACGCTCTGACAATCTGTACGGAAGACCATGAATATTGAAACCTACCGCACCCAATTGGACACATTGAATCAAGGCCTGGCTACCCTGGCCGGGAAAGCCAAACTGACTCTGGTCTGCCAAACCGGCGAATCAGAGCAGGATCCCCTTTACCTTTATGGTATCATGGGCGGGAAGGACGTTGGGAAAACCACTTTCATCAATCAGTTGGCGGGATCGCGCATTTCGATCGATACCGACATCCTGGATGAAGGGACCCGAATCGCGGTCGCTTATTGCCACCAAGAAGACCGGGCCACACTGCAACGGCGCTTCGCTGCTGAAGTTCGAGAGCGGTTGCGGTATGAAACCCACACCCGCAGCGAGTTGAAGAATGTGGTCTTGATCGATTTTCCCGATTTTGACAGCCGCTTTGTTTCGCACCGCCACGATGTGCAGATTCTGGCCCGGTACCTGCAGGGGATTCTATGGATTCTCTCGCCCCGTAAATACGCCGATCATGAATTTTTGGACCAATACCAGGCCATGGCGCAAAGCAATGAAAACCACTTTATGATCATGAACAAAGTGGATCAACTGGAGGAGATTTCCCAGCCGGAAGCCATTCGGGAAAAATGGTATTCCTACATGAAAGAGGTCTGCAACACCCGGAAGATTTTCTTTCCCGAACGGGAACGGCTGCTGCTGATCTCGGCGATGGAACCGGAAAAGTTTGATTTCCCCTTGATCCAGGACCGGCTGATTCGAATTCATACCCCCCATGAAATTTTAAAAGCCAAGGCCCATAACTTAAAATCGGAATTCAGCAAAAACATCCAAGGCATGCGCTCGTATTACGCATTGAATGACCGGATCGCCGAAATCGACGACGCCCTCGATGCGTTGCGGATCTGGGTATCCAAGACGTTTTCCGAGCATTACTTGCAAACCGTCCAGGAGCGGGTTGCCGCGATCGAACCGATTCAGCAGCGCGTCAGCGCCGGGCTCTTTCGCAGACGGGTGGAAGGCTGGCCCATTCTGCGTGTGCTGTTTTATCCCCTGGCCGGGCTTACCGCGTATATTGCCGGACGTTTTTCCTTCTTGACCACAAATCGGGAGAAGGAAGAAACCACCCGGGATTTATTGCGGTACGATGGAGATTCCGCCTCCAACCGCATCCAGCAGATTCGCTTGCAACTGGAAGACCATTACCCGACCTGGGCTTCGGAACTGGGTGAAATGCCACCGTATGCCGAGAACGTCACCGGGCAATTCAACCGCCTGCTCCAACGCTACGAAGAGAACCTGGGCGAACGCCTGAGCAAGGGCATCACTCCGCCCTCCCGCCTCAGCAAGAGCGTGGTCATCTACACCCCGCTGGTTTGGATTCCCTTCTTGCAGCCCCTTTTGCTGCAGTGGGCGACAGACAGTGACACCGGGCTGTTTTCGGCCTTAATCCAACTCACCGGGGCGGGCACGCTCTTGGAAAGCGCGCTTTTCCTGCTGCTGTATTACTTGACGGTCTTGGTGATTCTGTATGCCCGGGGCGCGCGGAGAATCCAAGAGGAAGGCAAGGACGAAATTCAATCCCTGTGGCATGAACAGTTTCTGCCCTGGATCGAGGATCTCCTCTCCCAGCCCATCGTGGAACTCCGCCAAAGATGGAACGCCAAGAAAGCCGAACTGGATACCCTGGAGAAAGAGATCACCCAAAAACTGGATCAACTCATGGGAGGATAAAACCCGAACTTCTCCCTAAAGGTCAAGGCCATTCTGCCGAGAATAGAGAAAGGGAGTATTTTCCCTGAATGTATTTGATCTTGATCGGAAGGAGGCGATAGGATGGCCGATCCAATTCAAGCGGTTTCGATGGCAAGGATCGAAACCCATCCCTATCCTGAACATTACAAAACCCCGGTGCATCCCCCTGCCCCGGTACCGTTGAGCGCGAAGAGCGAGCATGATTCGCTGTCGATCTCTTTCAACCTCTATGGGGACTTAAACCAACTGCGGGAATCGGTCGCGGCGATTCACGAGAAGTTAAAAAGTCAATTAGAGGCTTATTTTGGAATTACCAGCGCCACGGATGAACAAAAAGCGGCCCTGGAACAGCCCGAAAACGCCTCCGCGAAACAACTCTTGGAATTTTTCAGCCCGGCCAATACCGCCAAACGAATCGCCAATTTCGCAACGGGATTCATGGGCCAGTTCCAAGCCAATAATCCCACTCTGAGCGGAGAAGACCAGATCAACCAATTCACCAGTCTGATCCAATCCGCTATCAAGAAGGGATTCGACGAAGCCGAAACCGTGCTTGGAGATTTCACTTCATTGGGTATCATCGGCCAGGCGATCCAAGAGACGTACCATATCGTTTTATCCAACATCGAAGAATTTCGGACCGAGTTCCTCAAAAAACTGAATCCATCCGCAAAGGATGAGGAAGAAGAGAAGACTGGGCTGGATGAGGCAGCAATCCAGAACGAATCCAGTCCCGATACCGAAGGTTCCTCTCCCGAGCAAGAGCCGGTACTCGAAACAGAACCCTGATTCCAAACTGTGGATCGAATCTAACTGCCCCCGGATGCCTGCGCACATGGGGGCTTTTGTTTGCCTGGAGTCATCCCGACAATCCTCTCTGTTTCCTATGTGCAAACCACCATCTCTTTATCTTTTTTCTTCTTCGCGGTACAGTGAGAAGGGCGTTTGTGACGTCCTGCCATATCTTCAAAGGACAGAGAAAGCATGAGATTTGTTCTTTCATTCCTACTGCTGGCACTGGGCTGTGGCCTTGCCACTGCACAGATCGAGAGCGACCAACCGATACCCCCCGTGATGCATTTTGCCGATGGCTCCAAGGGCAAGCCATTCAGCAAGGATCCCGCCGTGGTGCAATTCAAGGGCTCGTATTATATGTACTATTCCCTGCCCCCCTACCCAGACGGGCGCGAACCGAAGGGATGGAGCATCGGCATCGCCAAAAGCCCCGATTTATCCTCTTGGGAAAAAGCCGGCGATCTGTTTGGCCAGCCAGGCGGGTGTGAGCAAAACGGTATCTGCGCGCCGGGGGCGATCGTGTTGCACAACCAAGTTCATCTCTTTTATCAAACTTATGGCAATGGAAAAAACGACGCGATCTGCCACGCTGTCTCTTCGGACGGGATTCATTTTGAGCGCAATCCCACCAATCCGGTCTTTGCCCCCACGGGAGACTGGAACGCGGGTCGGGCGATCGACGCTGATGTGATTGTGTGGCAAAACCAGGTGTTTCTCTACACCGCCACCCGTGATCCAGCTATGAAAAAGCAGATGCTGGTCGTCGCCAGTTCACCACTGGATTCGGGTTATGGCAGGGACACCTGGACCCAGCGCTGTGACGCCTCCATCCTGCAGCCCGAACTGCCCTGGGAAAAAAACTGTATCGAAGCCCCCGCCCTGGGGATCCACAAGGGCAAACTATATATGTTTTATGCCGGGGCCTATAACAACGAACCCCAGCAGATTGGATGCGCGGTCAGCGAGGATGGGCTTACATGGACCCGGCTATCCCCTGATCCCATTCTGCCCAATGGCCAGCCGGGCGAGTGGAACGCCTGTGAATCCGGCCATCCCTTCTTATTTACCGATAATGACGGCCAGATGATTCTGTTCTTCCAGGGGAACAACGACAAAGGCAAAACGTGGTATCTCTCCCAATACCAGGTGCAGTGGGATGGCGATGTCCCTCGGCTGTCTCCCTTCATCCCAATCCCTTCCAAATAAAACTGGACGGCGGCGTGGGCTTCGCAATCCATGCAGCCGTCCCAAGCCCTTCTGCAATTCATCCCGCGAAATTTTCAGGCGGATTGGCCGTATATTTCCTATTAAAATCATGTTCTTTTGTGGCAGAGCATGATAAAATGACAAGTGTTTTTGGTTTATTCCAGCCAGGACAGTAACTGGTAAACGCTTAAAACGCAAGGAGGCAATCACCATGTGGTCGCTTTGGTTTATTATCGCTGTGGGCTTTATGATCGGCGAGATCATCACCCCCGGCTTTGTACTGGCGTGTTTTTCGATTGGGTGCTTGGCCTCTTGTCTGACCGCGGTATTTCCCACGTCTTTTTCAATCCAGTTGCTGGTGTTCAGCCTTGTTTCGTTGCTGAGTTTCTTCTTGGTCAGGCCGTTTGCGCAAAGATACCTCTTTTGCAGCGCAACTCCCCACCATACCAACATGGACGCGCTAATTGGCAAACAGGGGCTGGTAACCGAGCGCATCAATCCCCAAACGCACCAGGGCCGCGTCAAAGTGAGGGGAGAAGACTGGAAAGCCCGAAGCGAAAACAATACGCCCATTGAGACAGGAGCCGAAGTACACGTGCTGCGCATCGATGGCGTGACTCTGACCGTGACTCCAACTACTCCAGGCCAAGCCTGATATTATCTCTAAGGAGACAGACTTATGGACAATCCTTTCTTGTATGTCGTCATTGCGTTTGCCGTTTTTATCATCATTCTGCTGATCCGTGGATTTAAAATCATCCCCCAAGCCGAAACGATGGTCATCGAACGCCTAGGCCGCTATCACCGAACCTTAAAATCGGGAGTGAATGTTATAATTCCCATCCTGGAACGCCCCCGGGATATCGAATGGCGCTATATCGAAGAAGATTCCAACCGCAACAAGTATGTCCGCACCCGCAAGATCACCCGGATCGAATTGCGTGAGATGGTCTATGATTTTCCCCGCCAGAACGTCATTACCCGGGACAACGTACTAACGGAAATCAACGCTCTGCTCTATTTTCAAATCACCGATCCGGTCAAGGCGGTCTATGAGATTTATAACCTCCCCGACGCCATCGAAAAATTGACCCAAACCACCCTGCGGAATGTGATCGGCGAAATGGATTTGGATGAAACCCTCTCCTCCCGCGATACCATCAACACCAAACTGCGGGCCATCCTGGACGAAGCCACCGACAAATGGGGCGTGAAGATCAACCGCGTGGAACTGCAAGACATCAATCCTCCCAAGGACATCAAGGACGCGATGGAAAAGCAGATGCGGGCGGAACGGGACCGCCGCGCGGTAATCCTGGAAGCGGAAGGCGATAAAAAGTCGCGCATCCTTGAAGCCGAAGGGATCAAGGAGGCCGAGATCAACAAAGCGGAGGGCGAACGGCAATCCCAAATCCTCAAGGCGGAAGGCCAGGCACAGGCCCGGGTGCTGGTCGCCAACGCGGAAGCGGAAGCGATCCGCAAGATTACCGAAGCCATCGCCGAGGGCAAGGGCGATCCCACTTCCTACCTCATCGCGGTGCGGTATATCGAAACGCTGCGGGAAATGGTCTCGGGCAAGGATAACAAGGTGGTATACCTGCCTTATGAAGCCACAGGAGTGCTGAGTTCCCTGGGCGGAATTAAGGATCTGTTCGAGGGGCTCCAGAAAAAATAAAGAAAACCGCCCCCTGTTTCCCCTGCCGCTTCCTCGCAAAGCCGGTTCCATGATAGAGTGGGCGTGATCCTTGTCGATTCATGAATCCAGGAGGCAGGGGAAGAAATTTGCCAGGAAGGAAAACACCATGAGCAAGACACGCCGCGATTTCTTGCGGGCGGGAACCGCCACGCTGGCATGGAGCATGTTGCCCACTCACACCCATTCGGCCAACGAGACCATCCGCCTGGCGGTCGTCGGCCTGCACGGCCGAGGCAAAGACCACATCCGCAGCTTCAGCGCACTGCCGAATGTGGAGATTATCGCCCTATGCGATGTGGATGAAGCGGTCCTCAATCAGGTCGCGGACGAATGCAAGGCATACCTCCGCCAACCGGTCAAGCAGTATGTGGATTACCGGAAGATGTTGGAAGACAAAGAGATCGACGCAATCAGTATCGCCACCCCCAATCACTGGCACGCCTTGATGGGCATTCTCGCCTGCCAGGCGGGGAAAGACGCCTATGTGGAAAAGCCGTGTTCCCACAATCTCTTTGAAGGCCGCCAACTGGTCGCGGCACAACAAAAATATAACCGGATTGTTGCCCACGGAACCCAAAGCCGCAGTTGCGAAGCCTTGCAGGAAGCAATCCAATTATTGCGGGATGGCTACCTCGGAGAGGTCTACTACGCCAAGGGATTGTGCTACAAATGGCGGGATACCATTGGCCGGACACCCGAAGTTCCGGTGCCCGATGGCGTGCACTACGATTTGTGGACCGGCCCTGCCGCCGAACAGGCATTCAGCCCCAACCGCTTCCACTATAATTGGCATTGGCAATGGGCCTATGGCAATGGCGATATGGGGAACCAGGGCGTCCACGAGATGGATGTCGCCCGCTGGGGCTTGGGCGTGGAATGGCCCGATGTAGTATCCGCCACTGGTGGGCATTTTATGTTCGATGACGATCAGCAAACCCCCAATATGCTGGTCGCTTCGTTTCAATTCAAAGCCGAACGAAAAATGCTTGGCTTTGAAGTGCGGCATTGGCACACCAACAACGAACTTGGTGAAATCAACGGGAATGACCGCAACGTAGTGGGGTGCATCTTCTACGGTTCCGAAGGCTTCATGACCACGCATGGATTCGACCGGGGCTACCAAACCTACTTGGGCACGAAGCGTGAAAAGGGCAAAGGCCGCCGCAGCGGCGAGACCCATTTCCAGAATTTCATCGACGCCGTGCGCAGCCGCAAGCAGGAGGATCTGAACGCCCCCATCCGTGAGGGGCATCTCTCGGCGGGCCTCATCCACATCGCCAACGCGTCCCATATGCTGGAGCGAACTCTCCATTTTGACCGGAATGAGGAACGGGTGATCGAGGATCAGGACGCCAATACCCTTCTGCATGGCCGCTACCGCGCCCCCTACAGCGTGCCGGAAACCATTTGAGAGACCGAACCGAGCGGGGCATGAGAACACCCTGACGCCCTGCTCATTTTGCCGCCGTCTTGTCCCGTGTTGCAGGAAGGAAAGGATTCGCAGCCATGAAAATCCCCTTTACTCCCGCTGTCTATGAACACGCCGCCCGCTTTGTGGAACGCTCGCCCTGGGAGGTCTCCCGTGATCCGGACCTGCTCTTCGAAGCCCACAAACGCGCGTTTCTGACCTATTATCATTCCCCCGTTGTCGTTGGCATCGATATATACAATATCGAGACTGAAGCCTATGGGGCGGAAATCTGCAATCCCGGCGGGAACGGTATCCCCGCCATCCATACCCCGCTGTTCTCAACCCTGGATGAAGCTATGGCGATCCGACCTTACGATCCCCGCCGCGATGGCCGCATTCCCATGATGCTGGGTGTCGCGCAGCGACTCAAGGAAGCCCTGCCGGAGGCGGATGTGCGCCTGCCCGTCGCCGGGCCTTTCTCGCTGGCCTTCAATCTGCGCGGGATTTCCAATCTCTGCGAAGATGTAGCCCTTCGACCCCAGGACGCCGCCGCCTTTCTCATGCGCCTGGCGGAAAACCAAGCCGTGTTTTTCCAAACCATCGTGGAGGCTGGCTTGGATATCGCGTTTTTCGAATCCGCCGCCTCGCCTCCCATGCTCTCCCCCCGCCTTTTCCGCGAAGTGGAACTTCCGGCATTGCAGCGGGAACTGGACCTGGGTGCACAGGCCGCGGGGCACCCCATCCCCTGTATCATGGGCGGGGATACCTACCTGATCCTGGATGACATACTCTCCACCGGGACAAAATTCGTCGTATGCAATGTGGAGACCAATCAAGAGGCCTTTGTGCAGCGCGCCTTGGCGACTCATCCCGAAGTGAAGATCCGGGTAAACATGGACGCGGGGATTTTATCTGAAGGGAACCAGGAAAAAATTCACCGGGAAATCGACCGGATTCTGGCGATCACCAAGGATCACCCCAACTGCCTGCTGGGAACAGGGTGCCTGCCCTACGAAACGCCACCGCAAACCATCCAGTGGATCAAGGACTATATCGTCTAAAGAAAAGCGGGATGGATCCAGCCAAGGGTCCATCCCGCTTTAATTCTTTTTGATCTTCTTTCCAATTCTCCCTGAAGGCTTACCCTCGGATCACCCGGTTACGCCCATTGCGCTTCGCGGTATAAAGCGCGTCATCTGCCCGCAGCAGAATATCATCAAAACTGCTGTCCCGGCTGCCCAGCTGGGAGACCCCAATACTAATAGTATAACGGATGGCTTTGCCATCCACCATGACCGTCATCGCTTCCACCGCGCTGCGCAGGCGGTTTGCGACAATCAGCGCTTTTTCCGCTTCGGTCTCCGGCAAAATCACCGTAAATTCCTCTCCGCCAAAGCGGGCAAAGGTATCGTATTCCCGCAGATTCAATTGGCAGATTTTAGCAAATTCTTTCAAGACTTCATCCCCAGCCAGATGGCCATAGGTATCGTTGAGCCGCTTAAAATGATCCAAATCAATCATCAAGACTGAAAGCGGGCTTTGGCAGCGGCGGCTCCGGGTAAATTCACTCCGGGCTTTATCCCAAAACACGCGGCGATTGGCCAAGCCGGTCAAGGGATCGGAAGTGGCCATCCGCTCCAATTGACGTTGGAAATAATTGACGGTGATGATGTTGAGCAAAATGATCAGCAGCGAGATCAAAAGCCCAAAAACCAGGTTCCAGATCAGATTGGTACGAATCTCTTCCAGCGCCCGGCTCTCGTCCTGCTCCACCATCAAGTACAAATCAAATTCCGGAATATAGCGTGTGATGAGCAAAATGTGGTGCCCTTCCTCATTATCAAACTCAAAGGACTGCGGTTTGTTCTTGTTTTGAAGAATGGCCTCTTTGAAGGGAAGCAGTTGATTCCGCTCGAAAACGGGGATTTTCAATTGATCGATATCGGGATGAATCTGAATCACGCCTTCTTTGTCAATCAGATATATCACCCGATCAAACATCCCGCGATAGGACTCCAGCATCTCCCCAATCTTATTCATGCTCAACCCCACCCCCGTCACTCCCAACAGTTGGCCATTGGCATCGGTCAAGCGGTGGTTAATGAAAATCGTCAGCCGATTCTCTGCCGCTTCATCGGTATCGATATCCAGCCGCATCGCAACACCAGACTCCACAAAAGAGTAATACCACACATCATGGGCATCTTCGGGTGTCACCACTTTGTGAATTCCATTAAAATGGTAGTAGTTTTTGGTTTGGGCTGAGACTAAAAAAGCCGAATCAAACTGGTACCGGTCCCGAATTTCACGCAGGTAATTTTGGATCTTCTCAACCTCGGTCTCTCCATTGAGCAGCCAGTCCTTCACAAAGGTATCATTGGACATCAACGAAGAAACCTGCACGGGCCCGATTAAATCCCGCTGGATTTCTGAATAAATATTGTTGCTGATGATTGGCAGCGAATCTTGGACCAGGCTGGTATGCAGGGAATGTTTAGAAACATTATAGTTAATAATATTAGTTGCCAAAAAAGCAGAAAGCAACAACACGCTCAAAGTAATGATTAATTTGGTACGGAGGCTCAATCCAAACAACGGCGTCTCTCTTTATCATGGAGAATAGGACTTCTAGCATTCCCAGTCCGGTCTAAGTGGCCCATCATAGCCCAAAACCCACAGGATGAGCAAGCCGGGGATGTTTTTTTGCTCCTCCCTTTGCCCCGACTTTTTTGGTCCTCTTGCCTCCTTCTCTCTATTCCCCTCCGGTTTCTTTGCTTTATAATGGGGCAACATTTTGACCGGAAAGGATTTGTAGAATGAAACGACTGGTATTTCTGCTTACTTTCGCATTTTTTGCCTTGCCTTGTACCGTCACCTGGGCCCAGGATAGTGGCTTCAATGGCCTAGAGATGAACATGGGGAATCTGTACCGGCTCTCCAAGGCCGAAACCCGCTCCATCAGCCCGGAAAATTTCACGGGGGAAAAAGGCAAAGGCGGGATGGCCACCGAGGGAACGGGCAAGGACGCCGCCCGGGATCTGGGGCAAAAATGGAAAGTCTCGCCCTCTGTCGATGTGAACGCCAAGAGCACCTTCACCATGGCGGAAATTGAGGGCCCCGGCGCCATTCAGCATATCTGGCTAACCCCCACGGGGAACTGGCGCTTCTCGATTCTTCGTATCTATTGGGATGGCGAAGAAACGCCTTCGGTCGAGTGTCCCCTGGGTGATTTCTTCGCTTGCGGCTGGGGCCAGTATTCGCAACTCAGTTCGCTGGCCGTGTGCGTCAATCCCGGCAGTGCGTTCAACTGCTACTGGACGATGCCCTTCCGCAAAAAAGCCAAGATTACTATGGAAAACATCAATACGGAAAACATGCGCCT
>JAVFAP010000063.1:0-11235 GCA_034002445.1 bacterium
ATAACGCCAGTCTGGCTGATCGGGGTACAAATTGGGCACATCCAAGGCGTTGGCATCCATTTGGGTAACAACCGCAGAGGCTTTGAAGTCAAAAAAATGGTGGACAAAAAAGGGCGCAAAGAGAATGGCCAGCACCGTCACCACACAAACAGAGAGAAGCAGCAGGTGAAAGATGGCGGCAGCATACTCGCGCGCCTGGGCTTCGCCCTCCCGCTCACGCACCCGAGTCAGCATGGGAATGAAGACCGCCGAAAGCGCCCCTTCCGCGAAAAGCATGCGGAACGTGCTTGGGATTTTAAAGCCAGCCCAAAAAATATCTTGCCACAAGGCGGGGATACACGAAGCAATAACCATATCCCGCACCAGCCCCAACACCCGGCTCATCATCGTTGCCAGGCTGAACAAACTCATGGATTTCAGTAAGGTATCTTTTTTCATACAAAAGCAACGCAGCTCCAACAATCAGATAAGGAGTATTGTACGTCAGAATTATTCGCAATAAAGACAGCGAAAAATATTAAAGGGGTGGAACGGCGGAATCTCATCCGGATTCAGCCCCAAAACCCCTTAGCCAAGAGATGATTGGGTACGATAGTTCTACTAGCCGATCCTTTCTATCTTGGCTTGAAGAGGGAAGAAAAACCAGGTCGGCGCGGTCTAACACCTTAAACCGGGCGATTGATCACGATATACTTTTTTTCATTGGGACCGAACGGAAGATAGCCAAAACCATCCAATTATGGGAGATCATACAATGACAGAGAAAAAAGGAATGACGCGCAGAGAGTTTATGAGCCGGACGGCCAAAACAGCGGCGATCGCCGCGATGACCACGGGCCCGGCGATTAATGTTCTGGGTGCGAATGACACCATGCAACTGGGCCTGATCGGATATGGCCGGCGGGGCAGTTTCTTGATGGACCAAACCCACCGGATGATGGCCAAATCGAAGAAGCCGGTCGAATTCATCGGCGTCGCCGATATTTTCGAAGGCTGGCGGGATATGGGCAAGGACGCCGCCGAGCGGGTGGCCGATAAATGCGCCGGCTACGATCATCACATGAAACTCCTGGAAAACAAGGATATCGTCGGTGTCATCATCGCGACTCCCGAACACCAGCACGCCAAGCAAATGCTGGACGCGATTGCCGCCGGCAAGCATATCTATGCCGAAAAACCGATGGTGCATACCGTCGAAGAAGGCAAGCAGGTGGTCAAGGCCGCGAATGGCAGTTCCTGCATCATTCAGGTCGGAACCCATCGCCGCAGTGTGGATCTGTTCTACGAAGCCCGCGATCTGGTGAAAAGCGGGGCGATTGGCGAGGTAACCTTCTGCGAAGGCTGGTGGCACCGGAATTTCAAGCCCGGTTCCAAGGATGCCGCCTGGCGCTATGAAATTCCTGAAGACGCCAACGAAAACACCATCAACTGGAAGGAATTCCACTATACCGCCAAGCCGGCCCCCTTCGATACCGGGCGGTATTTCCAATGGCGGTGCTATGAAGAATACTCCAACGGGATCGGCAGCGACTTGATGGTACACCAGATCGACGCGATCAACCTGGTCATGGGGACCACCATGCCGAAATCAGTTGTCTCGTCCGGCGCGACGTACAAATGGAAAGACGGCCGCACCAATCCCGATACCTGGAGCAGCATTCTGGAATACGAAGAAGGCTTCCAGTTGAACTACCACAGCCGTTTCAGCAACTGCAACGAAGAATACGGGATCAAGATTTGCGGGACCCTGGCTACGATTGTGATTGACCGCCACTTTATCATGGATGTCATTCCCGAAGCCGCCTACGTGCTGCCCGAAGGCGTCGAAGTCAAGCCCCTCCACAAGCAGACTCATCAGCGGCCCGTCGATTCGCACAATGACGCCGTGCAGAAACACATCGAAAACTGGTACGATTGCATTCTCGCCAAGAAAAAAGAAACCAACTGCGATGTGCTCACCGGGCATTACGGTTCCGCCATCGCCCACATGGCCGTGGCCGCCTACCAGCAGAAATGCGAACTGGTCTGGGACAAAAAGGCTGAAAATTTCAAGAAAGCCTAAGCGGATTTCTTTTCGATCCCCTACAGGCCGCGCGATGAGCGCGGCCTGTTTTTTTGATCCTTTCATAGGAACAAAAGCCTGTCAATCCACTTTCGCCGGTTCCATATGGGTGGTAATCATGATGGGTTCGCTGAATTGATCGCGAAGTTTGGTTTCCAGATGGGTCGCCATCTCATGGGCTTCCGCTAGGGACGCATCGGTCTTGAAGACCAGGTGCAGTTCCAGCCAATGCCGGTTGCCCTCGGAGCGGTGCCGCAACGCGTGGTAGGTACAATTGTGTTCCGCGCATTCTTCGTCCAACACATCGCGCACCACCTGGTCGACCTTGAGATCGGCCTCGTCCATCAGCCCCGAAAACGAGGCACGCACCAAGCCAATCCCTTCATAAAAAATGTACACCGCGCCGCCCAAGGCGATCAACAGATCGATCCAGAGATACCCCGTAAAGGAAACCGCCACCACCCCCAGCAGCGCGCACAGGGTAGTGACACTGTCCGAGAGAACATGCAACCCATTGGCTTTGAGTATAATGGACTGTTGTTGTTTGCCTCGCCACAGCAAGAACCAACCCAGGATGGCATTGAAGACCATGGCAAACGCCACCAGGATCAATCCCTCCCGCACATTGGCCATCTCATAGCCAATCAGCCAGTTCCGCCAGGATTGAACCCAGATCAAGATCGCCGCGCCACAAATCAGTGCGCCCTCCAATCCGGAGGAGAAAAACTGGATTTTCCCGTGCCCATAGAGATGGTTGCGGTCCGCAGGCCGATGGCTGACCCAAAGGCAATACGCGGCAAACACCACCGCCAGGTTATGCACCAGCGATTCCATCATATCGGCCATCACCGCCAGCGAGCCGCATAAAAAGTAGGCCCACACCTTGCAGATGACAATAAGCCCCCCACCACTGAGCGAAGCCAGCATGGCGCGGCCTTCTTCATTACGCCAAAAAGAAAACGGAGTCTGTTTTTTCATTGCTGTATCCAACCTTGGAAACCAAACCTCGATGCCAAGCCTGTATTATGAAGCAGATGGAGGAAAAAAGCAAAAGTGTGCTCTCTCCCTTTGGCATTGTTGTCCCTCTTTTTACAATAGGGCCTAGTCAGACCTAAGAAAAGAGCGATTAGGATCTACAGAAGAAAGGATACATCTTCATGGCTTTACCCGCATTTGCTTTATTTGGCCCTCCTGGGTGTGGCAAGGGAACCCAGGCGGTAATGATCAAGGACCGTCTCGGTTTTCTGCATGTCAGCACCGGCGATATCTTCCGCAACGCCATCGCCCGTAAAGATCCCCAGGCGATGGAAGCGCAGGAGATCATGCAGCGGGGAGAACTGGTCCCCGATGAATTAATTCGGGACATGCTCTCCAACGAACTTTCGATTTTGTTAAAGGAGCAAAAAGACGCGAAGGGGCTGATTCTGGATGGGTTCCCGCGTACAGTCAACCAAGCGGGGCTGCTGGACGCGTTACTGGAACAGCATCAGTTGCGTTTTATGGGGGTCTTGTCGCTGGAAGTGGAAGAAGAAGAACTGATTCAGCGCCTCATCAACCGCGCGAAAGAACAAGGCCGCGCGGATGACACGGAAGACGTGATCCGCGAACGGATGCGCGTCTATCGCGAAAAAACCCAGCCGCTGGAAGAGTATTACAAAGATAAAAAGATGTATTTTGCCGCCAACGGGGTTGGCTCGCTGGAAGAAGTATACACTCGGATCGTTCCCATCATTCAAAGTTGGATGTAAAGTAACATAGAAAGAAAGGGCTCCAGGGATGCAACTGTTATCACATACACTTATTCTCACTTTCCTGACATTTAGCTGGCTCTCATCACCTGGAGCCCAAACTCTCGCATCAGCGCCCGTTGGAGAAGAGACCATCTGGCTGCATATCGCGTTCGATGAGATCAATTCCGCATCGCCCGTGGTGGGAGAAGCCACTTTTCCGGTGCAGTTGGCGCACAAAGTGATCGCGGCGCTCCCCCCCAAGACCTTGCAGGAATGCAAGGAATCGGGATTTGATATCCCGGTTATCGCCGGTCTGGTTGATCAGCTCAAGGTGGGCCAGCATTACGAGAGCACCGTGAAGGAGTACCATCTGCGGGTGACCAAAATCGCGCGGACCCTGCCCGCCGAACCCAAAGCGACCTACCTGGCGGTGAACAATCCCAAATTCCCCATCAAGGTGCCACTTACCATGACCCCGGTGACGGTGAAAATGCTGCAATTATACTACAAAGAACTCAAAGATATGGAACAGCAGCTCACCGCGGTGGTTGAAGAGATCCAACAAACGCCACCAACGCTGCTTTTAAAGGGCGAAGACAAGTTGATGGACTCGTGGCTGCAAATTTCGTTGGAGTAGACTGTGGCACTTGCTTCTCTCCAAACCCAATTCCCTGCCCGGCTGCAGTATGATGTCCTGCTGGCGCCCTTCACCACCCTCCAGATTGGCGGTCCCGCCAGGTATTTCCTGGAGGTGCAGTCGCCGGACGAGATGGTCCAGGCCTTCCGCGCCGCGCAAGCGGACAGGATTCCGGTCTACTTGCTGGCGGGCTGCTCCAATGTGCTGATCGCGGACCAAGGGATCGACGGCCTGGTCCTCCTCAACAAGGCGCGGTCTATCACTTGGCATCCCGATTTCACCCTCACGGTGGATGGGGGCTATGTCCTGGATCACCTGGTCACCGATTTGGCGGACCGGGGGTGGGCAGATATGAGTTTTGCGGCAGGGATCCCCGGCTCCGTCGGCGGAGCGCTGATTGGCGGAGCAGGCGCGTTCGGTCGGCTTGTGCATGAATACCTGATTGAAGCGCGTATACTGTCCCCTCAGGGAGAGGACGCATGGCACCCCGCCCAGAGTCTAGGGATTGATTACCGGTCCAGCGCCGCACGGGATCGGGGCGACATCCTGCTGGCCGCCACCCTGGGCCCGTTTCAGCCGGGTGACACGGCGGCCCTGCACCAAGAAATCCAGCGCATTAAAGGGGAACGGGAAGAAAAGCACCCCGGACGGAACCGGCCATCCGCTGGTTCGTTCTTCAAAAACCTTCCGCCCGCCCAGCCCGGCGGCCGCCGCATGGCAGCGGGGAAATTGCTGGAAGAAGCAGGGGCAAAGGCCTTACGCGTGGGGGACGCGGGGGTGTTCGAGAAACACGCCAACATCATCGTCAACAATGGCCACGCCACCGCCCAGGATATTGATACCCTCGCCAACCAGATGGCGGCCCTGGTGAAAGATAAATTTGGAGTTACACTGGAACGCGAAGTACGTTTTCTGCGCTGATCCAGCCTTCACGGCCGCTCCTCGCCGATTTCCCCTCCACCTACCAATTGCCCCAAGGGAGAATAACTACGGATGAATACGGAATTGCTCCGCGTCGTCGAGGCACAGTTTGAAATCAGTTGCCCCTCGATTCGCCACTGCCCTGCCCCCGTCCTGCCCGAGATCGCCATTGCGGGCCGGTCCAATGTAGGGAAATCCAGTTTAATTAATCTGCTATGCAACCGGAAAAATCTCGCCAAGACCTCTAGTACCCCGGGAAAAACACGGCTGCTCAATTTTTTCAAGATTCGGATTGAGCCGGGTACACACTGGCTTCATTTGGTGGATCTGCCTGGCTATGGGTATGCAAAAGTCTCAAAAAGTATGAAGTCGGATTGGGATAAGGCGCTGGGAGAGTTTTTGGAGAAGCGGGAGACGCTCAGCGGCATCATCCATCTGATTGATTCCCGCCACGAGCCAACCAAACTGGATCTGCAAATGAGGGAGTGGATCGTCCACACCGGCATCCCCTGCATTACGGTATTAACCAAGGTCGATAAATTGAAACAGAATGAGCGGGTGAAAAACAAAACGCAAATCAAGAAAAACCTGCAATTGCTCCCGGAAGAACATTGCATAGAAACTTCGGTTTTGAACCGGGAAGGAGTGACAACCCTCTTGCAGGCGTTGCTTCCCCTCCTGCCCCATCCGCAGGAAGAACCCCTCGCGGATCAGTGATCGCGCTGAAGAATGAAGTTCACCAAATTGGAGAGAGAAGCCGAGGAATCGGACGAGCCCACCACAGTTTCAACAGCGTGCAAATTTTCCACGGCTTTATCCGCGAAATTACGCGCCTCTGCATAGGCATATTCAATCGAGCCCGCTTCCCGCATCATGGCCAAAAGAGCATCCGTTTTTTCTTGATCGGGGGCCTCGCTGTTGAAGATCGCTTCCACCCCTGGGGCGTTGATACGGATTAGGTGTATCAAAGGCAGAGTCACCTTGCCGTTGCGCAGATCCCCGCCCTGTTCTTTCCCCATCACCCCTACCGATGAAGTATAATCAAGAATGTCGTCCACAATCTGAAAAGCCATGCCCAAGGAATGCCCGTAGGTTTTCATGCGGGTAACGGATTGGGCATCCATCCCGGCCAGCGAGGCCCCACTCCCCGCGGCCGCCCCCATCAGCGAGGCGGTTTTGTATTCGATCATCTGCAGATAGCCTTGCTCGGTGGTGTCGAGAGGATCGGCGTCTGTAAGTTGTTTGATTTCCCCCAGGCACATTTGGTTGGTGGCCTGCATGAGGTGAAACTGGGATTCGGTACAACGGCTGATCAGAAGGAGTTGAAACGCTTTGGCGAAGAGAAGGTCACCCATCAGCACAGCGACCGAATTACCCCAGCGCATGGGGACCGATTCCGCCCCCCGGCGCATCGGGGCCTGATCGATAATATCATCATGAACCAGGGTTGCCAGGTGGAGCAATTCAACCGCGATCGCGACCTGCTGTACCGCTTCAGTGCGGATGCGCTTCATCCCCGCTGTCAACATCACAATCGCCGCCCGGATCCACTTGCCATCATTACCCATCAGGTGATGAGCAATGCGTTCCACCATTTTCACCTTGAGTTTATCTTCTGTAAATTCGGGATTGGTCAGTAACGATTCGACAAAAACATCCTCATCCGAATTCAGCAGCATTTGGTGATAGGAATCCCGTGCCGCAGCCAAATCCTTAGCTACAGGCTGCAAAATCACCGAGAGATTTTGGGTATGCGGAAACGCGGATTCCCCGTGGTGTGCAGTCGCGATTGAACTCATGTACAAGCCTTACTATCCCTGTTTTCGATGGTGTGCGCGTGCCCAAAAACCCACTGGCAGCCTGCCCAACATTCTCTCTTCTTTACCCACGATGTCAAGGTAAAGCCGATTCATCCGTATCCTTTCTAAAATGGGGAAAGAGGGGTTCCACGGCGTAAATACAACCCCATTCTCCCTTGTCTGTACTGGACTTGCGGCGAGCCGGACACCTCTCCAAGCCGGATGCTTCCCCGCACCATGGGCAACTCCTGCAGAGGCGGGTATACTTTTGCAATCCCATGGTAAAAGAGAACCAAACAATGCCCGAATTACCTGAAGTCGAAACCGTACGACGCGCCTTGGTGAAATGCACCCGTCACCAGATCATCACCCAGTATTACTATGACCGAACCGATTACCTTCAAACTGGACACACCCTGTGCCCAGCCCTTGCCGGAAGCCGGATTGAAACGGTGGAACGGCGGGGCAAGTTGCTGGCGATCCGGTTATCCAAACCGTTTGTGCTCTTGCATCATTTGGGAATGAGTGGCCGGATTCTCCATACCCCGCAGGAGGCGCCTCTCGCAAAACACACGCACCTGCGAATTCGCTTCCAGAATGGCTGGGAACTGCGGCAGTGGGATCCACGACGGTTCGGATACGCGGCAGTATTTCGTGATGAGGAAATCCTGGAGTACGCACCTTGGGCAGAGATGGGCGCGGACCCCCTGATGGTCTCCCCCCAGCAGTTTTTCGCCCTCGTGCAGGGGCGAAACAAACCCATCAAACACTTTTTGCTGGATCAAAGCGGCATCGCCGGGGTGGGGAATATCTATGCTGATGAGGCGCTATTCCGGGCGAAAATACACCCTTGCACGCCCTGTGCCCAACTCACACAGCGGCAAATCGGGCAATTGCTACAGCATTTGCAACACGTATTGGAAGAATCGATTGCCGCCGGCGGCTCATCCACCCATGATTTTCAAACCTTGGATGGTACGTTGGGGGCATTTCAACACCAGCACAGGGTCTACCGGCGGACAGGGCTCCCCTGCCCCGGCTGCCAGCACCCCATCGAGAAAACCGTCACGGCCGGACGCAGCACCCATTTCTGCCCACGGTGCCAACCCTGGCCAACCCCGATCCAGCCCGCCTAGGGCAGGCCCAGATCAGTCTTCATCTTGATGGGTCGCTCCAAAGAAGATGCGATGCAGAAGATGCTGGTAATGCTCTTGCTTTTCTTTTTGGTTCTGGCTTAAGGTGACTTCGATTTCGTAGATCTTCTTTGATTTCCACTTCCAAAAACTGGTTTCCTTCTCCAGGCGCTGGACGAAATCGACGCGCATCTCCAAGGGATCCTTTACATTCGCAAAGGCAAACCGGATCGTCCCTTGGGCGGGAATGGGAATTTTCTGCTCACACCGAATTTTTAAGCCGCTGAAGGTAAAGTGGAGAATCTTCCCCGTCGCTTCAATCGGGGGAACTTGCCGCCCGTTAATATACAGGCTGACGGGAATATCGGATTGCCAACATGGGACTATATAACGCCCCAAATCTGATGTAGGAACCATCCCTCTTGCCTCCTCTTCTTGTCCAGGTAAAAAAACAGGCCCCAAATTGACCTTGGACAAGAGATGTGTAATGTTGGTTAAGGCAAACCTCTTACTTATTGAACTCCAGTCAGATGAATCGAAGAACACTCTCCCGTCCGACTGAAACCCACCCCTTAAACATTATAACAATATAAACAAAAAACCACAAGAAACCATTTAACTTACAAATAATCTTAGCATAATTCAACTGAAAAACAATGTTATTTTACACTTTTTTAAAAAAAACTCCAGCTTTGCCTTCGCTTTAAGACCCTCCCACCATAGAAGAATATTTCATGAAAATCTAGATTTCTATCCATTTTGGTATAAAGAATGAAAAATCCGCAGGACGCGTCACACAAAAAGTTCTGGGAGCGTGGTTTGCACGCTTGGTTTTTGGCTACCAGCATGAATAA
Organism: bacterium; assembly: GCA_034002445.1. Lineage (GTDB taxonomy): Bacteria > Hinthialibacterota > Hinthialibacteria > Hinthialibacterales > Hinthialibacteraceae > JAVFAP01. The sequence continues at coordinate 9,137 of JAVFAP010000063.1, forward strand.
TAGAATCATTGCCAGGAGCAGAGGAGCGAGCCAATGAGCAAGAAAATTCTAGCCGAAATCGAACACCTGCGCGGCGAACTGCAGCGCCATGAGTATCTCTACTATGTCATGGCCCAGCCGGAAATCAGCGACCAGGAATTCGATCTTTTAATGAAAAAACTAGAGAAACTGGAGGCCCAATACCCACAGTATCAAAGCCCCGATTCCCCCACCCGGCGGGTGGGGGGAACACCCTTGGAAGGATTTCAGACCGTGCCTCATCAGGTACCCATGCTGTCGATCGGGAATACCTATTCGGAGGGCGAGGTGCGGGAGTTCCATAACCGCACCGTAAAGGGGCTGGGAGAGCCTAACCCCGAATACATCGTCCAGCCCAAGGTGGATGGAGTCGCGATTTCCTTGCTTTACCACAACGGGATATTCGAGCAGGCTATCACACGGGGGGATGGGCAGCAGGGGGATGATGTCACCCAGAATATCCGGACCATCCGTTCGCTTCCTCTCAAACTGCATGGCACGGCGCTTCCTTCGTTCCTGGATATCCGTGGGGAAGTGTTTATGCCCACCTCCGCATTTTTGCGGATGAATCAAGAGCGGGAGGATAAAGGACTGCCCCCCTTCGCCAATCCCCGCAATGCCACCGCAGGAGCACTGAAACTTCTGAACCCTAACGAAGTCGCCAAGCGGCCGCTGGATTTGTTCATCCACACCTTGGGGAAAATCGAAGGGATGGATTTTAAAACCGACATGGCCTTGTTCGAAGCGATGCAGCAGTGGGGATTGAAAATCGTTCCCGGCTGTGCCCTGGCGACATCCTTGGAGGAACTGTTTGGCCTTATAACGGATTGGGACCGCAAGCGGCATGAACTGGAGTTTGAAGTCGATGGGCTGGTGATCAAGGTAAACCGCCTAACCCAGAGGGATACGTTGGGGAGTACCACCAAAAGCCCGCGCTGGGTGATCGCGTATAAATTTGCCGCCGAAGAGGCCATTACCGTTCTCAAACAGATCGAACTGAGCATTGGCCGGACGGGTGCGGTGACACCGCGTGCAATCCTGGAACCGGTGCATCTGGCGGGGACCACTATCCGCCATGCCACCCTGCATAATTTTGACGAAATCAAACGACGCGATCTCCGCGAGGGGGATACCGTGGTCATTCAAAAAGGGGGCGAGATTATTCCCAAAGTCATCAGGGTGATTTTGGAGAAACGGCCTCCGCAGAGCCAGGAATTTCAGCCGGAGATGATCTGCCCCTCCTGCCAAAGCGAACTGGTCCGGGAGCAGGATGAAGTGGCATATCGCTGCATCAACCTCTCATGCATGGTGCAGTTGAAACGCCGGATTCAGCATTTCGTCTCGCGCAACGCAATGGATATCGAGGGGATTGGGGAGATGCTGGTGGAGGCCCTGGTGCAAAACCAGCTGGTAACCCACCTTTCGGATTTGTATCACATTAAGAAAGAGCAGCTGGTTTCGTTGGAACGGATGGGGGAGAAATCCGCGCAAAACGTGCTGGATGGGATTGAAACGAGCAAGCAGCGCCCCGCACACCGGCTGATTTTCGCGATCGGCATACGTCATGTGGGCAGCCACCTCGCCAATGTATTGATGCGGGGGCGCCGATCGATCTGGGATTTACAAATGTTGGACGAAGAACAGCTGGCCCAGATCGAGGAAGTGGGCCCCACAGTGGCACAAAGGGTTTACCAGTTCTTTCATGAAGAACACAATATCGAAGAGTTGAAACGGCTGGAGGCCGCCGGGCTGACGTTTACACAAGAGGTGAAGGAAGAAGAAGCCCAACCCCGTGCGTTCACCGGGAAGACCTTCGTCGTCACGGGGACTCTCGCCACGCTCAGCCGGAATGACGCCAAGGCGATGATCGAGGCACAGGGCGGCCGGGCGGCCGGATCGGTGAGTAAAAAAACGGATTTTGTCTTGGTGGGTGCGGACCCAGGGTCCAAGTATGTCAAAGCGTTGGAATTGGGGATTCCCATCTTGACGGAAGACGAATTTAAACGCTTGGCTGAATCGCGCTAGGCACGGCCCAATAATTAACAGGGGGCGCGAGAACCACGCCCCCTGTTTTGGGTTGG
>JAVFAP010000064.1:0-11235 GCA_034002445.1 bacterium
TACTTTCCTAAGCGCTGAAAGCGCACCTCTGGATAGCGAAGGGGGGAGTCCACGAAGGGGACGGAACCCTGGAGCGGCACCGTGCCTCCATGCCTGCCGCCTAGTTTTCTAATGTTGAAGGGTTAATGCGCGGCTTAGTCGCTTCAGCGTTCCATCCGCTGACGCGGATTCCCCGCTTCGCTATCCAGATACGGCCTTTCAGGCCTCGCCTCGTATTGAGTACGTATTGCTTTGATATAATGCGGGGGTGGTACGCGGCTTGGTGAGTACCACTCGCTTCGCTCGCTATGAGTTCACCCTACAAATGGAATATATGAGTTTGTGATATAGTGTGCTGGGTAGTAGATCGTAGCAGGATGGGCGACATGCGCGATGCGCATGTCGCCCATCCTTACGGTTATCCCGATTGGGATTGATTACACAATTTCTTCTTTCTCCGCATCCCAGGCCACTTCCCGTTTATCCATCAGGGATTGGACAGACATGACGAGGGTGGCGGTTTCGATGAAAGCCTGGTCTTCGTTGCAGTTCGGTTTATTCCGGCTTCGGACGCAGTCGAAGAAATTCTGCATGTGGGATGGCAATGCTTTGACTTTGCTGGGATCATAGGTAAGGAAGGGCTTGCCGGGATTCACTTTACCGCTATCCAAATCGTCGCGGTACTTGCTGGAAGCGGGATCCGCGAAGACATCGAAGGTGGAGACGGATTGGGCGATGGAATCGAAGAGCAAGCGGCCTTCTTTTCCCCGGAATTCGGGGGCCTGGACAAAGGCGGAATTCATGCTGCAATCGAAACTGACGGTGCAGTTCTTGTGTTTATAGTGGAATACTGAATTCCAGGTGTCGGGCACGTCGCGGCCGTCGAAGAGCATATTGTTATCGGCCTTGGTGAAGCAGGTGGTGGGGATGCCCAGGTCCAGGACATATTGGACGAAATCCACCTCATGAGAGAGGAGGTCTCCAGCGACGCCGGTGCCGAAGTTCCAATAGCAGCGCCAGTGCCAAAAATGTTCCATGTTGAACGGTTCCTTGGGGGCGGTGCCCAGCCATTGTTCCCAATCCACCTGTTGGATGACGTCGTCAGGGTTGGGGCGGTCATAGTAGTTGTAATCGCCGTACCAGCGCCAGACATTGCGGCCCAGGGGGCGGTTTTCGAAACGGCCGGTGCGGACCAGGGTGACGGGGCCGATGATGCCTTGCTTGATCAATTCCGCACCATGGGCGCCAGCGGTTTGGCCGCGGCTTTGGTGGCCGAGTTGCATCACGATCTGGTTTTCTTTCACCGCCGTGCGCATTTTTTTTGCTTCGGCGATGGTGCGGGTCCATCCTTTTTCGATATAGACATCCTTCTTCGCGGCAGCCGCATCCAGCAGCATGGGGCAGTGCCAATGATCGGGCGAGGCGATGACGACGACATCCACGGCGGGGTCGGCCAAGAGGTCTTTGTAGTTCTGGTAGATTTTTACCTCGGGGTTCATGGAGCGCTGCACGCCTTTTTGCCGGTGGGGTTCGTAAACGTCACAGACCGCGACCACTTTGGTTCCTGGGATGCCGCCGCCCAATTGCCGGCCCGCGACCTCGCTGATTAACGAGCCACCGCGCACGCCTAGGCCAATGTGGCCCACCCCGATGGTGTCGTTGGGGGATCCCGCCGCGGAGAAAACCGCGGGGGCTTGGCTGAGCGCGGCGATCGTGGCCGCGCCTTGGCCGGTGGTGCGAAGGAACGATCGGCGGGAAACTGTGTTGGAATTCATACCATCTCCATCCTGTCTGGTCAGATTGTTGTTTCATTTCTCCGGAGAAATGAACAAATCATCCTATCATGAATCCAAGCGAAAACCTAGATTCAACTTGATGTTGTGGCTGGTTCGCGTGGGTTGGCTTTTCGGAATATTCCCGGTGAAACCGATGAAGGGTTGTCAAACCATCCTGGTTCCTTTAAGGTAAGCGGGCAAAATAATTCAATTGAGAGGGAGGTATTCCCATGAGGAACATTTGGACCTACGGCGTTATTTTTCTGCTTGCGTGTCTATCCGGTGCGGTGCCGGGATGGGCGCAGCCGATCGGGGCGTTTGACGGCTTGGCCAATATCGGTACGATGGAGGAAGACGGCTTCGCGGAATGGCGGGACGATATCCAAACGTATTCCATCGAGTGCACGGGGCAGACCATAGGCCAGCGCGGGGCACTCGAGGATTCGTTTCAGTTTGTGTACAAACGAATGAACGGGAATTTTAGTATCGAGGGCCGCCCGATGGTTTTTGAAGGAGGCCGCGCGGGCTTGATGATCCGGCAGAGCCTGGATCCTGGGGCGCCGCATGTTTCTTTTCTTCTCCGCCCTCAGGGCGAAGCCTGGCCCACGTTCCGAACATTGCCGAATGGCCCCACGTCATATAGTGACGGTGAAACCGGTGTCCTGGCTGATCCCATGCTCCGCCTGGTCCGGGCAGGCAATTCCATTTCGCTGTACACGCGGAATGAAAACCAGGAGTGGGTGCTATTTCAGACAGAAATCGTGGCACTGAGCGATTCTCTCTATGTGGGCTTGGCTGCCGCCAACGAGGCCAGCGGGCAGTACCTGCTTTATGATTTTGAAGATGTGCGTATCCAAAATTTTCCCTTTGCGGTAAGCCGGAGCATCGATGAATTGGGGGTCGTGGTGACGCTGACTGCGGTTGCGTCCGAGGTCGTCAACGCCACCGTGGATGAAATTCAGAACCATGTTGCAATGATGGAAAATGTTTCTGTATCGCAAGGGGAATTAAGCGGGGATGAGTATGATGGATATCAGTGGATTCTGACCGATTTTATCGGTGAAGCCACGATGGCGTATTCCTTACACCGCCGCTCCCCCAAGCGCACCATCTGGCAAGGGCAGTTTACGGATGGCCAGGTGAGTGGAATCATTGGAGGGTTCTTGACCGATCAGCCCATTGAGTTCGCTCCGCGCGAAAAAATCATCGTCCATCCCAAAATCCCGACATTTATCGAGTATGAATGGGGGACCATCGAAAATGATACCCACGCGTTCGGGTTGCAATATGATCCCCGGGTGCGGGGGGATGGGGTCATCGTTCATACGAATCGAACCACGGTGGGAGACCTGAAAGCCGAAGGAATGCAATTCAAACTGGATGTGAAGCAAGCAGGGACGTACTACCTCTTTACCTCTGGGCGACGGGAAGCGGACCAGAGCGATTCGTTCTATATTGGATTCGATGACATCGCCGCCACCGACGAGTATGGGTTTGCCCTTGGCGGGGCAAAGAGCTATGATGTTCGTTGGCATGAAACCTACCAGGAAGGCGGGCGGTTTTGGAACCGGACCGGTGTGAAGCGCGGGTTTGAACTGAGTGCTGGGGAACACACCCTGTATGTCGCTCCCCGGGAGCAGGATACCAAACTGGATTGGCTGGTGTTGACGCTCGATCCGAATCTGGTGCCGGCGCTGATCTATCCGGAAGAGAGAGCGGCGGAAGTGATCCGCCAAATACCTGAAATTATTGGGGATATCCCCCAATCGATTCCGATTACGGTGACCTTGTATGTGACCGATCACCGGACGATCGATGTGGCGGAAACGATTCCTAAGGGGTGGGTTGTGTCGGATCTCCAGGTATCGAATGGGACTGCTGTTCTGGATTCTTATATCAAGTGGCGTGTCGAGACCGCTGATACTGAAACCTTGACATACACGGTTTCGCCGCAACCAGGAGGCGACAAATACGGAACCTGGTGGGTGGCGTTGTGGTCCGATCGTTCCACGGGAGCCGGAAATTTCATCAATGGGGATCGAACCGTTCCGACGGATTTTGTCTTTCAACTGCGCTCAGAGCCAATCCAGGTCGGCCCGGAGACGGTAATCGTCCAGGCGGAAGAGCCCCATACCTTTGAAGGCAATGTCGCAGTGCGTCTGCAAGAATATACGCGGAATGTGCTTTATGTGGAGTGGCCGTCCCCTGGAGTGGTGAATGGCCAACTCAGTGGCTCCCAGATTGTATTTAACCTGGATGTGCAGCAGGATGGAACGTACTATGTGTTCTTGAACGCACGGGGAGAGAGTTCTACCGAGGATTCCCTGCTGATGGGGTTCGATGTGGTCAGCAGCGATGCGAAGACCTATGGGGTCAGTTTGCCTAATAATCGGTTTGACCGGTTATGGATCGCAGTCGTGACGGGCGCCAATTTCTGGGAGGTGGGCGAGGACCCCCGCCCCTTTGAACTCACCAAAGGGGCGCACCAGTTTATCATTCATGCCCGTGAGCCGAGATCCAAGATGGATTGGATCGGTTTCACCATGGATCCGACCCTGGATCTTAGTACCCTGGTTGTGCCCGGTGGGCCGACCGCGGTGGTGGATTTCATGCTGTATTAATACCAGCGCTGTTTCATTCCAAGTAAGAAGGGGATCGCTTTTCGCGATCCCCTTGCCTTTCTTGTAGCGATCAAAATGATCGGAATTCATCGTCCGCATGCGGTGTTTTGGCGGGCATGGGTAAGGCTTTGGTGCGATGCACGGGCTGCTTCCCCGATCGGACGGTTGCTTGCTTGGGAGAATTCATACGAGAGGGAGAGGTTCCCAAGCGGAAAAACCCAACCATTTCTTCGAGGACGTGGGCTTGGGCGGCGAGTTCCTCGCTGGCCGAGGCGGATTCTTCACTGGTGGAGGAATTTTGTTGGGTGAGTTGATCCAACTGCAGGATGGCGTTACGGATTTCGCCCGCGCCTTGCGATTGTTCCAAACTGGCGCTGGAGATTTCCTGGACCAGTTGGGAGGTTTCTTGGATGGCGGGGACAATGTTGCGGATCAGTTGGCCTGCATGTTCGGCCTGTTCGACGCTGTTTTTGGCCAGTGCGATGATTTCCTTGGCGGCTTGCTGGCTGCGTTCGGCCAATTTGCGGACTTCGACCGCGACCACCGCGAAGCCTTTGCCCATTTCGCCCGCGCGGGCGGCTTCGATGGCGGCGTTGAGAGCCAAGAGGTTGGTCTGGTCGGCGATATCATCGACGATGCGGATGGTTTCGGCGATTTTGCGCATGTCCTCCACGGTTTGGAGCACGGCGGTCCCCCCCTTGTCCGCTTCCGCGGCCGCTTGTTTGGAGACGGAATCCGCTTTTTGGGAGTGGCTGGAGTTGGCGTCGATGGAGGAGGAAAGTTCTTCGATGGAGGCGGAGGTTTCCTCGATGCTAGCGGCTTGTTCCGCCGTGGCGGAGGCGAGATTTTGGGAAGAGGAAGCCAGTTGCTGGGCGCTGGCAGCCACTTGGACCGCTGATTGTTGAATGCCCTGGATCATTTCGCGCAGTTTGATGGTCAATTGGTCGAGTTGCCGCGCCATTTGGCCGATTTCGTCTTTTTGTTCAATGGCCAGGTTGTGGGACAGATCGCCGTTGGTCATGGCTTCCAAAATGCGGAGGGATTCGCGGATAGGGGTGCAGATGACCCGGTTGATGGTGTAGGCCAGGAAGGCCCCGATCAAGATCCCAGCCCCGATGACAAGGATAAACATGATTATGGTATTGCGGTATTGGTCTGTTGCCTTCTGGGCATCTTCCGCCGCGATACGCAGAGTGGTTTCTTGTAACTGGTTTAACACATCGCGCATGGCTTCAAACTTGGCCGCGACATCCCCTAGTGACAGTTCCAAGGCTTGTTGACGGCTTTGCGGGGTATTGCCCTGAATGAGATCGATAACCTGTTTGGTAGCGGTCTTCCATAGGGAAGCAGCTTGGTCATAGATGGGTAATAGATCCTTTTCTTCCTTAACGGTCGTCAGGTTTTTGAATTTGTTCCACCGTTCATCCGCTTGCTGCATGTTTTCGTTGTATTCGGTCAGGAGGGTTTTGAAGCGGTCGGTACTTGGGTCGGTGGAAATGAGGGTTCGTTCCGCCACCAGAAGTTGTTGTAAATCCCGGTCTACCTCCACCAGGTTGTCCAGTGCCGGCAACCGAACATTGAAGGCCTCATCGATGATGATTTGGCGATCTTTGGAACTGAGGTAACCGGTCAGGCCGATGATCACCAACAACAGAATCATGATGGTGAAGGCGAAATTCAATTTGTGCGCGATTTTCAGATTCTTGAACCATGTCATGGCAGGGCTCCTATCTTTGCATCCGCTGGTGTGGATGTTTGGTTTTCAAGTTGTTTAAACCGGTCTCAGGGGGTGAAGCAGAATTCTGTATAGATTGATATATCGAATTCTAAAATTGGCAAGTGGTTGGATTGTTTTGGACGAATTTTCCCCTGGTTTTGTAACATTATATTTTTGTTTTTCTCCTGATGAAGCACGATGTCCCAAGAGAATCCCTTGGATTATACTATCGGAGAAGCGAAATAATCCAGCCTGAATGGCTTGATTTTGATATAGAATATCCAAGGCCAGACCAAGAGGAAAAGGCAGGGATTCTAATCATGGGGATTACGGAAAACAAGTTTAACACGTCTGATAATTTTTTCACTACTGAAGAGCATGGTCTGCTGGCGGTGTTGCGTATCAAGGAACAGCGTGGACTGTTTGGAGACACCATTGAGCAGATGGAACTGCTTTGGAGTTATTTGGAGCGCATCGAGAAGAGCAAGAGGAAATTGCTGCTGATCCTGATGCCGCGGGATTTTCTGCGCCCGGAGGATATGAAAGAGTTCTGGTTTTTGGTCCAAGACGTGCGAGAGAGGAGAGAAGCCCAAGAGCATACGAAATCGAGTTGGGATCTGATCCGTAAGGAGAACGCGTTTCATCATTTCGCCGCGGTGATTCGGCGCATCGACACGTTTGTGATTTGCGCATTTCAAGGAGAGACGATCCTTTCTTTCCTGGGGATTCCCCTGGTGTGTGATTACCGGCTGACCACTCATGACAGTCGGTTCCGCAGTTGCTGTATCGAGGCGGGATTGCCACCGGGAGGGGCGTTTCCATGGTTTTTATCCCGCTATGTGGGGCAGGCCTTCGCCTCGCGGATCTTGTATAACGAGGGCGATATCAGCGCGGAGCAGATGCGGGAGATGGGAGTGGTCAACCGAGTGGTGGAATCTGAGAATTTGGAGAAAGCGGCCTTTGCTACGGCCCAGCGGTTTGCCCAGTTGCCTACAACCGGCCTGATTGCGGCCAAGCGGCTGATGAACGCCACTCATTTGAGTTTGGAAGAGTATCTGGATTTAGAAGAAAAAGAACTGGAGCGCTGCCTGTACGCGGCGCGGCGGGATTAGCCCGATCTGTCCTGGTTGCAGAAGAAGGGGGCACACGAGGTGTGCCCCCTCGATCTGTTATTTCGACTGCAGTAGCACCAAGGTGCGGGCGGGAATGATGAGGGTTCCTACGCCATCCGTGGTCTGGCAGGTGACGGTGTTCTCTTTTTTGAGGGTCAGAACCGTCTGCCAATTGACGGCGCCATCTCTTTTTAGGGTAACGGTCACGGGCTGGTCGTTGAAGTTTTCAATCCCTGTGAGGGTTCCCGCAAAGAGGTAGAGCGCGACCCGGCTGGGGGCGGTGAACTGGACGCCATGGGGGGCTAGAACCGTGTTGCGGATTGTGTCCAGGTTTTCGATCTTCATCCAATCCCACCATTTGTCTTCGGCTGTTGGCAGGAGCTGGAAGGAAGCCGCATCGGCCTTGAGTTCGTCCGGCAGCTGGTTGAAGAGGGTTTGGGTTATCAGGACGGGGGTATTGGCCTTCTTCAGAGCGGCGATTTTCTCGGCCGCTTGGGGGTCTTTCAGCACCTGGGCGCCGAGCAGGGCGCTCTGGGCTTGGGGATCGAGTATTTCGGAGGGGACGAGGGGCAGTCCCAACATGCCAGCGAAATCGTAGAAATAGGCATCGCCGATGGGATCGCTGCTGATGGGGCGGGGGGCGTGAATCCCTTCGATAGGCTGATCCTTGACCAGGGCGGCGAGTTGGAAGAGTTCAGGCAGTTCGGCGCGGAAGGCTTCGATATTGGCGGGCCCGTTGCCCCCAATCAAGTCCCCGTAGCAGAAGAGCAGGGCTTCGCGGGCGCCGCCGAGGATGGTTTGGCGGGCTTGTTCCACATAGGTCGCGGGCGAGGTGCCGTAGGGATCAAACCAGCCGCCGCCGCACTTTTCGCCACCATTGACGCCCAGCCAGCGCATGATGAAATAGGCCATGTACTGGGGATGGCGCCCCCATTCGGCGTTATCGGGATCGCGGGTTTCGGTGCCCACCCAGGTTTTGTCGTACATCTTGGTCTGGCGGTCGGTATCATAGCCGCGATTATGAAAATCCTCGTACCATTGCGGGTATTTGATGATGATCTTGACATCCGGATTGACCTTGCGGGATGGTTCGAGGACGTATTTTTGTGAGACTTCCACCAGGCGGTCGGTTCGGAATTTGGCCCAGGAATTTTCGCCCTTTCCTTTCAGGCAATCCTCGCACTGGCATTGGGTAGCGAAGAAATCATCGATCATGATGAGATCGAAATTCATCGCGGTGTATTCGAAGATGTGCTTGAGGTTTTCCATCCCACCTTCTTCGGTAAAGCAGGGGAAGATCCATCCATTCACACTTTTTCTGCCGAGTCCGACGGTGGTGATACAGCCGCTGACCAGAAAGCCTTCGTCTACAAAGCGCTGTTTCGCTTTTTGCAGTGTCGCCAGAGGCACCAGGTAGCCGCCGCGGAAGGTTTCTAAAAAGACATGGGTGATGCCGCATTCCTTGCACCACTGTACCGCAGTATCCAATTGTTCTTGCGTGCTCAGGCGGTAGCCGACATCTTCGGCGGTGAACAGGGTGGCGAAGCGGAACGTTTCGGTGTTGGCCTGCGCGAGGGTCCATGCCGGGGGGGCTTCTGCAAAGCCTGGGAGGGTGCTGCTTAACGTCAGCACCAGAATGACGATGAATCCAATCCGGGATTTCATGATTTTTCTCCTATAAAATAAGTCTGATCCTATCAATGCGTAGTTCTGACCAATTCTCTGCCTGTTTGCCGTGGAGGCTTTATTCTTGGGGGCCAAAGACAAACGAGACAAAACTCTTGGGTTGGTGGAAAGAGGGGGTACAGGTGGCTTGCAGGGCCTGGTATTCGATCTCCAGGCCTGTGTCGCGGGAGTAGCGGTAGAGGTTGCCGCGCCAGATCGTGCCCGCCTTGGGGGTGGATTGCTCCAGGGCGGAGAAGGGAAGCAAGACTTCCACGTGCCAGGCGGTGTCTTTGTCGCCCGCTTGACCCACGGTGCCATCGACACGGACCGCGCAGCGCATTCCCTTGGCGGTCCAATCCCAATCGCCCTTCATGGATTTGGAGAGGCCATCCGCCTTGAGGGTATTGTGGATGATGGCGTCGAACATGGTGCCGAGCGGATTCCATTGAAGTTCGTAGTAGTCTAATACACCGGGGGCGGAAATGGTGGAGACAGGGGCGATGAAGAATTCGACGACCTCTTCATCCCACAGTTGACTATCGTGTTTTGTGTAGGTGGCCTGGATATCCCGGTCCAGGCATTCCCAGCCGAGATACAGGGCGTCGTTGTCGTACCACAGTTTGATGGTGGTCTGATCGCGGGCAGGGTTGCCGCTCTGGTTCTCTTTCATGGCGGGCAAGGGGGGAATTTTGGCCCAGACGGGCTCATCCAAGATTCCATCCAGGGTGAGTTCCGCCTCCTGGAAAGGGATTTGAATGACGAGATCGGCCGGGGAGGGGCTTTGCGCGAACGCCAGACCACAGCCCGTGATCATTAAGACAAAGGGAAGGCACCAGGAAGATAAGTTCATTGAGCTGACTCCTTTACGTTTACGTAGAACAACAGGATCAATGTAATGGAAAAACCCTGACTTGCCAATGGATGGAAGGCGGTCCCAGCGCGGATGATGCAATGGGATCGGTTCTCAGGGCTGTTTGTCTCCCGTTTTGTTCTCTTCCCGGTCGAGACCGATGCCAAAGCCGCGCTCGGCGGGGTTGGCGGCGCTCCAGTCTTTTCCGTTGGATGGGGCGGAGCCACGATACTGATCGTTCCCGTGCGCGTCGAAAAACACGCCCCAGGTGGGCCAGAGCCCCCGGATGGTGGCAGGTCTTTCGTTCCTGGCGGATCCGAAGCCCAAGCCGTTGGTAAGGGTGTAGGAGTCGTCGCCTTGTTCTTCCAGAAAGAGGGCAAGACTGTTATCGATGCTGTATCCTAGGCTCGCGTTGAGGGCGGAGTACGTGTCTGCTCCCGCACGGTCATGGAAGAGGGCGAGGCTGAGATCGGTCGCGGCGCCGCAGGCCATGTATTGCTCGGCGGTGTAGGAGTCGTCGCCCGATTCGTCAATCAGAATCCCCACGGCCTGGTGGGCGGCGCTGCCTTGGCCGTACCAGGTGACGGTATAGCGGTCGTTTCCGCCGAAATCCACCAGGTGCCCGATGCCATAGCCATATCCCGCGCCTTGGGCGAAGATGGCGGCCTGGTAAAGGTCGTCTCCGCTTCCGTCGATCAGGCAACCGATGCCGCCGGGCAGGGCGATACCATCACTCTGGGCGCCAAAACGGCCCATGCCGAAGCCCTGGCAGCCGGAGAAATTCAAATCCGGCCGCTGGGCGGAGGGGAAGAGGACAGGAGTGGCCTTGGCGATGTACGCGTCCGCGCCCTGGGTGTCGAGGAGGAGACCGAAGCCGCCCAGGATGCCGCAGCCCTGGGCATGATGCACCGCTTCGTAGTGATCTTCGCCGCCGGTATCGATCAGCATGGCGATGCCACCCTCGCCGGTACCCAATCCGTGGTGGGTGATGGCGTAGCGGCTATCGCCGTCCGCGTCAAAGAGCAGCGCGACGCCGGCCGCGGCATAGCCAAAGCAGCGGGCTTCGCCCTGGTATCGATCGCCTTCCGAGCCCAAGTCCAGCAGAGCGGAGAAGCCCAGGCAGGCCGCGCCCGCGCCGAGGGGGCTTGCTTGGCTGGTGTATTCATCTTCTCCTCTGGCATCGATGGTCAGGGATACGGCCTGACTGGCGCTCGCGATCGAAAACGTACCACTATATTGATCGTTCCCGCCACAATCGATCAGCAGCAGGGGGGCCTCTTCGAAATGATGGGTATTGTCTTGGGTTCCGGCGAGGATGATGGCCCCGGCGGTTGTGGGGAACACCGCGTGCCCTTCCCAGATGATCTCTTGGTAGAGGGCGGTGCTGTCGGCTTGTACACTACAAAAGTCGGCAAAGAGGACCGAAGTGGCCAAGAGGGCGCGTAATTCGGTGTGTTCTGGCAATTTGCTGAGCATGAGGAGGTCCGAAGGGGATGGTTTGGCTGTCAGCAGGCGG
>JAVFAP010000065.1:0-11179 GCA_034002445.1 bacterium
GTTCGACTCCGTGGGGGATGATAATCTTTTGGCAGCCGTCTCTGGTGGTACTCCGCTCCGATTCGAATCAATCTCTTCCCTCTCCCGATTTTCATGACCGAACCCACCTCATCCCCGCTTTTTCTAGCGAGGAACAGGAAATCTTCTCGGCCCAGTGACGTTAAGTTGGAACAGCCGATTTTCGCTTACATCTTTTAAATTAAAACCAATTCTAGATATATTGAAATAAGTTATTATAATTCAGGATATTACATATATTAATAAAGGCGGGAAATGAATTTCCCGCCAGTAGAGGATAGGTTCAGAAAGTGGATGAAGAGGATTGAAGTTCGGTGTAAAGCTGTTCAAGTTTAGCCCCGATTACTTCAAGGGAATGATGGGTTTCGATATAGGCCCGGCCCCGTTTTCCAAGATCACGGGCAAAGGATCGGTCTTCGATCAGGCGTCTGATTTGCTGAATAAAGGCTTCCTGGTCCTCCGCGAAGAGCAATTCCCTGCCCTCGTGGACCGCCATGCCCTCCGCGCCAAGGCGAGTGCTTACGATGGGCATCTCCGCCGCCATCGCCTCCAGGAGTTTGTTACGGACCCCCGCGGCCACGCGGAGAGGACAAACATAAATGTCGTCCATGAAGAGATGATCCTGCATGGAGGGGACATTGGCCAGCACCCGGATGCCATTCTTCCCATCCAACTGCTGGATTTCCGCAGTGGGCCGGGTACCAATCAACAGGGTTTCCATCTCGGGGAACGTGCGGCGGAGAGCCGGAAGGATCGCTTCGGCATAGTAGCGGATGCTGTCGATATTGGGGAAATAAAACAGGGTCCCGGTGATGATGCAGCGTGGCCGATGCCCGGAAGTGTGGGTTTGGACCGCGAACTGGTTGGGGTCGACAGCATTTTCAATGACCTCGATACGGCCCCGGGGATGGAGAGTACGGAAAAACCGCGCATCGACCGTGGAGCAAAGCAGGCCGCAATCGACCTGGTCCAGAACCCGTTGCTCGAAGGCGGGGATGGTTTTCCGTTCCCACATGTCAATGGCCCGCTCCCCCCATTTGCGGCGGAACACGACCGAGCGCTACAGGTAGAGGGAGAGGGAGTCCGTGAAATCCAGCACCTTGGGGCCGGGGACACAATCCGCGTATTGCCCCATGCGCATCCGGTCAAAGTGGACGATGTCGAAAGATTCGCGGGCCAGGGTCTCCTGGACCAGACGGCGGAAACAGCGCGAATAGCACCAGGAAGCCCGGATAGGCCAGCGCGCAAATAGACCCACCATGCTTTGAAACAGGCTGCGGAAGGAATGGATGGGCAGGGATTGCACCCGCACCCCCATCGCCGCGATACGCTCCACATCTTGGGATTTTTGCACAGGCAGCCGAAGACAGAGCAAGCTGACCTGGTGCCGGGTGCTGAGATACTTGAGGAAATTGTAGGGCCGACGGCCATCGCTTTCAGTGGGAACAACCGGGGTGATAAACAAAATCTTCATCGTTTTTACCTGATTTTCGCCTGAATCCATCGTGGTGTTCTGTTACCCAGGATGGGGCCTTCATTTCTTTCGTGATGGGAACAAAGTACAGAATGGAACTTAATAAAGATATTTTTTGGCTAAATAATTTATGGATTTCTTAAAAAAAGTGCGTATAGCGATTTTTTATCCAGAAAAGTTGGATATTATATTAACCGAATAAGCCTGCGAAACAGCGCGATCTTTCTTTGAACTTACTATACCCAAACAACGAATCAAAGCCCTTCGTTCTTTGAACCATTCCATGTTTCACGGTAAGAAGGTTTTGTTTTTTTTCCAGGGACAACGCATGAAAAAAGGAATTTTTGGGTACGTGTTGATGACCCCAATGAGGAGAACACCATGAGGACAGATTTCACCAAGCCCGCTCCCCCCAGCGATGATAAGCGGTGGAAAATAATTGGAGCGACCATGCGGCGGCATGGCAACCAGACTGACGCTTTGATCGAAACCTTGCACACGGTCCAAGAGACATTCGGTTATCTGGATGAGCAAGCGTTCCAGTTTATCTCGGCCACGTTGCGGATCCCACTGAGCCAGATTTATGGCGTCGCCACCTTTTATCATTTCTTCAATATGAAACCGCGTGGCGAGCATACGTGCGTAATTTGCATGGGGACCGCCTGCTATATCAAGGGAGCCCCCGCCATATTGGAAGCGATCGAATCCGAATATGGGGTGAAGCCAGGGGAGACCAGCAAGGATGGCAAAGTCTCGGTGCTGACTGCACGCTGCATCGGCGCGTGCGGACTCGCGCCCGCGGTGGTCTTTGATGGGGAAATCGCGGGTGGGGTTACCCCCGAGGATGCGGTGAAACGGATCGGGAGGTGGAAAAAATGACCACAGAAGAATTGCTTCATCTTGCCCAGGAAGAAAAAGAAAACCAGGAAAAGCATGAATGCTGCATCCGGGTTTGTACCGCGGCGGGCTGCCTTTCGGCGCAAAGTAATCTGATTTTGGACGCGCTGAAAGAAGAGGTGAAAAAACAAGGACTGGAAGAAAAGTGCTTGGTGAAGAGTGTGGGGTGCATGGGCCCCTGCTGCGCCGGGCCGGTGGTGTATATCGAACCAGACCGCGTCATGTACGCCCAGGTCCAACCAAGTGATGTGCCCGAAATCGTCCAATCCCTGGGGAAAACACCGGTGGAACGGCTTAATTATTCCATGCAGACACCCTTCTTCACCTCGCAACGCAAGATTGTGTTGGAGAACTGCGGGCTGATCGATCCAGAAAACATTCATGATTATATCCTCGCGGATGGGTATGGCGCCTTGCTGCATGTCTTGACCCAGTCCAGCCCGCCCGAGGTGATCGATGAAGTGGTGCGCAGTGGCCTACGCGGTCGTGGTGGCGCAGGGTATCCCACCGGGCTGAAATGGAGCACGGTGGCCAAGGCCCACGAAGAAAAGAAATATGTGGTTTGCAACGCCGATGAAGGCGATCCGGGGGCATTCATGGACCGCAGTATTCTCGAGAGCGATCCGCACCGGGTTCTGGAAGGCATGACCATCGCCGCCTATGCCGCGGGAGCCAGCCACGGCTTCGTGTATGTCCGAGCGGAATATCCGCTGGCGATCAAACGCTTGCAGATCGCCATCAAGCAGGCGGAACGGAATGGATTTTTGGGGAATAAGATTTGCGGAACCCCCTTCAATTTTGATATCGAAGTGCGCCTGGGCGCGGGCGCGTTTGTCTGCGGAGAAGAGACGGCGCTGATTGCCTCGATCGAAGGCAAGCGGGGTATGCCGCGGCCCCGGCCTCCCTACCCTGCCCAGGAAGGGGTATGGGGATACCCCACCCTCATTAATAACGTCGAAACCTATGCCAATGTCGCCCCCATCATCCGGAATGGTGCTGATTGGTTTACCGAGATCGGGACAGAAAAAAGCAAGGGCACCAAGGTGTTCGCCCTGGCTGGCCGGGTCCAAAACACGGGACTGATTGAAGTGGAGATGGGGACCTCGCTGCGAAAGATTGTGTACGACATCGGCGGCGGCATCCCCGGTGAGGCAGAATACAAAGCGGTTCAGACCGGGGGGCCTTCCGGAGGCTGTATCCCCAAGGAACATCTGGATACACCGGTGGATTATGAATCCCTGACACAACTGGGATCGATCATGGGCTCGGGCGGGATGATCGTGATGGACGGCCGGTCATGCATGGTGGATGTCGCTAAGTTCTTCATGGATTTCTGTGTATCGGAATCCTGTGGCAAATGCGTGCCCTGCCGGGTGGGTACCGCGCAGATGTATGATCTGCTCCATAAAATCACCTGCGGCAAGGCGACAACGGATGATCTGGATTTGCTGGAGACCCTCTGTGATCTGGTCAAGAATACCAGTCTTTGCGGCCTGGGTCAGACGGCCCCCAATCCGGTCATCAGTACCCTGCGGTATTTCCGAGGCGAGTATGAAAATCATATCAACTCCCGCCATTGCGAGGCAGGCGTCTGCAAGATCAAACAAGCCGCGGAGGTAAAACCATGAGTGCATCTGTCCGCATTAAAACATTAAAAATTGATGGAATGGATGTCAGTGCCCGGGGAAACGAGTCTGTTTTGCAAGTCGCCCGGGAAAACGGCATTTTTATCCCCTCTCTCTGTTACGTCGATGGGCTCAAGCCCGTAGGCGCCTGCCGTCTTTGTTTGATCGAAGTGGCGGGGATCAATAAACTGCTGCCCGCCTGCACCACCGAGGTGTGGGAAGGGATGGTGGTCAGCACCGATTCAGAACGCCTGCGCAAGTATCGCCGCCTGATCCTGGAACTAATTTTTTCGGAGCGGAACCACGTTTGCTCGGTT
Organism: bacterium; assembly: GCA_034002445.1. Lineage (GTDB taxonomy): Bacteria > Hinthialibacterota > Hinthialibacteria > Hinthialibacterales > Hinthialibacteraceae > JAVFAP01. The sequence continues at coordinate 4,332 of JAVFAP010000065.1, forward strand.
TGCGTCTCCAATAACTACTGTGAATTGCAATCCCTGGCACAGAAACTGGGGATGACCCATATCTCGGTCCCTTACCGCTATCCCAGCAAGAAAGTGGACGCGTCCCACGAGCGCTTTGTCATGGATCACAACCGCTGCATTGTTTGCACCCGCTGCGTGCGCGTGTGCGATGAGATCGAAGGCGCCCATACCTGGGACTTGATGGGCCGGGGGATCGATACCCGGGTCATCTCGGATCTCAACCAGGCTTGGGGAGAATCGGATTCCTGCACCAGTTGCGGGAAATGTGTCCAGGTTTGCCCTACCGGCGCGCTCTATGAGAAGGGAAAATCCTCTTCGGAAATGAAAAAAGAAATTGAATTTCTGCCGTATTTAACCGCCTTGCGGGAGGGAAAGCGATGAATAAAGTCAAAGTCGCCACGGTCTGGCTGGATGGATGCTCCGGCTGTCACATGTCGTTTTTGGATATGGATGAGCGGCTGGTCGCCTTGGCCGAAAAGATTGAGGTTGTCTATAGCCCCCTGGTGGATCATAAAGAATTCCCCGAACAAGTGGATGTCGCCATCGTGGAAGGGGCTGTGAGCACAGATGAAGACCTGGAAAAGATTCAACTGATTCGCCAGCGCAGCAAACTGCTGGTCTCGTTGGGTGATTGTGCCATTACCGCCAATGTGCCTTCCATGCGCAACCCCTTTTCTGTAAAGGATGTGATGGAGCGGGCCTACATGGAGAACGCCACCAACCAGTGGCAGATTCCCCGGCAGATGATTCCCAAATTACTGGACCGGGTTCGACCCATTCAAGAAGTGGTGCCGGTGGATGTCTTCATCCCTGGTTGCCCGCCCTCGGCAGATACAATCCATTTTTGTCTGACTGAGTTGCTGCAAGGCCGTATCCCCAACGTTGCCAATTTAACCCGTTTTGGCGCATAGAGAGAGAATACCATGGCAAAAATGAATGGTCGTGTTATCACCATAGATCCTGTAACCCGCATCGAGGGCCATGCGAAAATCACCCTCTACCTGGATGATTTTGGGGAAGTGAAGGATGCGCTTTTCCACGTCACCCAGTTCCGTGGTTTTGAAAAATTATGTGAAGGCCGCCCGTTTCGGGAAATGCCGTCCATCACCGCCCGCATCTGCGGTATCTGTCCGGTATCGCACCTGATCGCCTCGGCGAAGGCGTGTGACGCGATTCTGGCTGTCTCGATTCCCGAAACCGCCGCGAATCTGCGCCGCATCATCAACCTGGCCCAGTTTATCCAATCCCATGCATTGAATTTCTTCCATCTCAGTTCGCCCGATTTGCTGCTGGGGATGGAAAGCGATCCCGTGGAACGGAATATTTTCGGAGTAATGAAAAAATTCCCCACCCTGGCCAAGGATGGGATCAAACTCCGCAAATTTGGGCAGCAGGTTATCGAGTGGCTGGGCGGCAAGCGGATCCACCCCGCCTGGGTGGTGCCGGGCGGGGTGAACCAGCCCCTGTCGCCCGAGTTGCAAGATAAAATTCTGGAAAAAATCCCGGAAATGAAGGGGATCACTCAGCGCACGCTGGATTGGTTCAAAAAATCGCTGGATGATTATTCGGAAGAAATCCGTACCTTCGCCAATTTCCCTTCCCTCTTCATGGGCCTCGTCAACGAGAAAAAAGAATTTGCCCATTATGATGGGACCCTCCGTTTTGTCGATGGATCGGGCCGGATTGCCGCGGATGGGATCAAGGCGGTCGATTACCAGAATTTCATCGGCGAATCCGTCGATCCCTGGACATTCCTTAAGTCGCCCTACTACAAACCTCTAGGGTACCCGGAAGGAATCTACCGCGTCGGTCCGCTGGCCCGGCTGAATATCATCGAGCGCTGCGGCACGACCCTGGCAGATCAGGAATGGGCGGAATTCAAGGCGCTGGGCCGGGGTTCTGTGCTGAGTTCGTTCCATTACCACTACGCACGCCTGATTGAGATTTTACTCGGGTTGGAGATTATCGAGAAGTTGCTGGTCGATCCCAAGATTCTCAGCAAGCATGTCCGTGCCCACGCCGCCGTGAACAACATGGAAGGCATTGGAATCTCCGAAGCGCCCAGGGGCACCCTGATCCATCATTATCGCGTGGATGAAAACGGCCTGATGAAGAGCGCCAACCTGATCATCGCCACCGGGCACAACAACCTGGCGATGAGCAAGGGGATCAAACAAGTGGCCAAGCATTTTGTCGATGGAAAGAATCTCAAGGAAGGTATGCTGAACCGGGTGGAAGCTGTCGTACGTGCGTTCGACCCGTGCCTCAGCTGCTCAACCCACGCCATCGGGCAGATGCCGCTGCACATTGATCTCGTCGATAGCAGCGGGCACGTAGTAGACCAGGTAAAAAGGGATTAAAAGAGCGGGTAGAACAGAGGGTGGGCTCAAAACGAGCGCAGCGAGTGGTGCCCACCAAGCCCACCACACCCAGACAGAATCCACCGTTCCATCCGCGACGGCGGCCCCGTTTCGCTGCGTATTAATAACAAATTAAATTGATTTTCGATCCAAATTACTATAAACAACCTACGGAACGTCGAGCCCAGCCCACGACTTTCGTAATAACGATCCATGACCCACTGACTGCCAAACTGGAGCGATTTGGCCTAAAAGAACGGGGATACGGGCACCGGTGCAGGAGGGAATGTTGGCGGGAATTCCGTTCAGGGTCGCCCAGGCCAGGATGGCGAAGCCGATGGCTTCCTTGGCGTCGGAGGGGATGCCAACCTCGTCGCTGATGCGCCAGCGCAGCGCGGGTACATTGGCGCGCAGGCGTTCCATCAAGAATGGGTTGCGAACCCCGCCGCCACTGACGATTCCATCCGTAGGCCGGAATTGTGGAAATATAAATTTGTCGTAGGCTTGGGCGATCGATCGCGCGGTGAGTTCGCAGGCCGTCGCCAGCAGATCCCGCCAGGAGGCCGCCGGTGCCTGGCGGCAGAACCAATCCACATAGACTTCGCCGAACTCTTCATGCCCGGTGGCTTTGGGTGGCTTTTTCGCAAAGAAGGGATGGCGCAGCGCTTCCTCTAACAGGACTCCAATGATCTGGCCCTGCCGGGCTTCGTTCCCATCACGGTCATAGCGCATTCCCGCACCAAAACGGCGCATCAAGAGATCCATCACCATATTGGCCGGCCCGCTGTCGAAAGCCAGGATCTCCCCCTGTTCGCTGATCGCGGTGCAGTTGGCGATGCCGCCCAGGTTCTGGCAGAGGCAGGCTTGCCCTGGGGTGTGGAACAGAAAGGCGTCCACAAAGGGGATCAAGGGCGCGCCCACGCCGCCTGCCGCCATATCCGCCTGACGAAAGTTCCCCACCGTGGGGATGCCGGTACGGATGGCGATCACCGAGGGATCGCCCAGTTGCAAGGTGGAGGGAGTGATCCACCCCCGGGTGGGATCGGCGATGGGAATGTGGTAGACAGTTTGGCCGTGCGAGCCGATGCACGAGATCTGATCACGGTTGATATGGGCTTGCTGGATGAGGGCCATGGCCGCGTTGGCGAACGCATGGCCCAGGCGGGTGTTCAACTGGCAGAGATGGGGGGTGGAGGATTGCACAGGGTCCATCGCCAAACGGATGGCTTGCCGCAGCTCCTCTTCAAGGGGGTACTCAAGCCAGTGGAGAAGGCGGGCAGGCGGCTGCGTGGCGCGGGTCAGTTCGATCAAGGCTGCATCGATCGCGTCGATCGAGGTGCCAGACATAAGGCCAATCGCGAGGACGGATTGATCCTTGAGGGTTTCTTGTAACTGGGCGGGACCGGGATTGATCATGGCAAAAGGCGGCTTTCTCTCTCTGGAAGATTGCTGTGGATGGATGCTGGTTCACTTGCATGCGGACCGGGCCGATCCTATCCTACGGGATATCTTGATCCAATGCGAGGCATTGTGATTGGCGTTCCGTTCTCAATCATGCTATGGGTATAACGGGGCTTAGCCAAGCGGTGCCATGAAATCCATTGAGGAAATCGATCCGGTCCATGAAAAAAGTGAAAAGGAATTCTTCGTTCCGCCAAGAACTGCATACCCTCAAACGCCTTCTGACGTATGCTCTGCAACACCGTTCCCGCTTAGTGATCGCTCTGGTGGCCAGTGCCTTTGTTTCGGTGGTCAGTGTGGGTTCACTCTCGATGATCATCCCCCTGCTGGATATCATCTTTCAGATCGAGGACCATTCCGGCTTGTTGCACGAGACGGTTCTGGCGCCGCTGTACACTTACTTGCAGCCGTATCTCACCTCCAATCCTATCAAATCGTTGTTCATAGTTTGCTTGATCTATTTGATCCTGAACTTGGGGACGGGGCTGATCCGATACCTGCAAGATTACATGGTCAACTGGATCGGCAACCGGGTCATCCTCGATTTGCAGACCGAACTCTACGACAGCATGACGCGCTATAAAACCGCGTATTTCGAAAAACGCAAGGTCGGTTCGCTGATCTCATATTTCACGGTGGATATCCGGACGATCGGGATCACGGTATTCAATGTGTTTGGCCGTTTACTGATCGATCCGATGCAGATCTTGGTGATTGTCGGGGTGCTGTTCTATCGGCAATGGCAGCTGACTCTGTTGTATGCGGTCATCTTCCCCGTAATTATTTATGTGATCCGCTTCTTCGCTCGCAAAAACCGGCGGGCGGGACATCAGGCTCAAGACTTGCTTGCCCGCCTGGGGGGGATTTTGCACGAGCATTTTAGTTTTATCCGCTTGGTGAAATGCTATAACATGTACGCCTATCAACGGCAGAAATTTTGGCAGGAAGCGCGGGGGGTGTTCAGCGCGTCGATGACCATGGCCAAGGCCATGGCGGCCTCTTCACCAATTAACGAATTTATCGGGACGATTGGGATCTGCTACATTTTGATTATCGGGGGCCTGGTGGTCTTCCAGCCGGACAGCACCCTGCATGGCAGTGAGTTTATCTTTTATCTTGTGTTGCTGGGGTCGGTCTTTCAGCCCACCAAGCGGCTGGAACGGGCGATTCAGCAAATCCAGGTGGGGATCGCCGCCGCCGAACGGATTTTTTCCGCCCTGGATGAAAGAGCCTACATGCCCGACAGCGGGAAGGAAATTCAGCCGGAGGAGTTCCAGCAGTCGATCGGCTTTCATCGGCTCTCGTTCGCCTATGAGTCCTCGACCAAGGTGCTGGATGGGATTGATTTCACGGTACGGAAGGGCGAGCAGGTGGCGCTGGTCGGGCCCAGCGGGGCGGGCAAAACCACCTTGGCCAACCTGATTCCCCGCTTTTATGACCCAACCGAGGGTTCGATCCGCTTGGATGGGATGGATTTGCGGGGTATCTCCCTGGCCTCGCTGCGCAATCTGATCAGCATCGTTCCGCAAGATATCATGATCTTCAATGACACGGTGTGGATGAATATCACCTGCGGAGACGCCAATTATACAGAAGAAGCGGTACGGAAAGCGGCGCAGGCCGCCAGCGCCGATGAGTTTATCCAGGCGCTGCCGCAGGGGTATCATACCGTGGTTGGAGAGCGGGGAGCGTCTCTCTCCGGTGGGCAATGCCAGCGCCTGGCAATCGCCCGCGCCTTTCTGCGCGATACCCCCATCTTGATTTTTGATGAAGCCACCTCTTCGCTGGACAGCGAATCCGAACTGCGCATCAAGGAATCCATGCAGCGCCTTGTGAAGGGCCGCACGTCGTTCATCATCGCACACCGCCTCTCCACCATCTTGCAATCCGATACCATCGTGGTGCTGGACAAAGGGCGGATCGTATCAACTGGGACACACGAGCAACTGCTCAATGAATGTGAACTGTACACCCGGCTGTATCAGATTCAATTCAACGGCTTGGAAGCATAAACTCACTGGCGCGTTTACACTTCATCGATCATGTCATCATCGAGGGCAAAAATTTGGTTCCCTTCCCCGGCGCCGTGTTTTTGGCCGATATGATAGGACAAAGTAAGTAATCCCCGGGTGAGGTGCTCGTGGACCAGGATCACCGATTCGGGTACAACCAGTTCGGTTGGGGCGAAATTCCAGATCCCCTTGACGCCGCCTTCCACCAGTTGATCCGCCACTTCCTGGGCGGTCTGGGCCGGCGTGCAGATGACCCCGATATCGATCTTTTTTTCCTGGCAAATCTGGATGATTCGTTCCGCATCACACACCTGCACCCCTCGCACGGTGTAGTGGTGAAACTTGGGATTACTGTCGAAAATGGCCCGCATCTCAAAGCCCTGGCGCTCGAACGAGGTATAGTTGGCGATGGCCTGCCCGATATTGCCGAAGCCGACCACCGCAAAAGTCATGGTCCGGCGGGACAGAAACACTTCGCGGATGGCCTCCAAGAGACCGTGGACTTCATAGCCTACCCCGGTTTGCCCCTTGACATTCAAGGGCAGGAAATCTTGTTTGACCACGGCGGGATTCACGCCCAGCAGATCCGCCAGTTTTCTGGTGGATACATGGGGAATGCCTTTGTGGACAAATTCTTCCAGAACATTCAAGTAGCGGGACATCCGAAATAAGGTGGCTTCACTCAACACAGGCGGTTTTGCATCCATCATCGATTTATCTCATTCCATTTTGACTTATAGATCAACCCTAGAAATTATTCAGGAAAGGGGTGCAAATTTCAACCCATCATCCCTTCGATACCCCGTAAAAATGGCATGTACTTTCTATTCGCATTCGGTATAACTAACAAATTGACAGATAGTTAGCATCCCTAGAGGCATTGGGGCCCGTTTGGAAATTTTTCATGATGGCTCCCCCTTGCCCGCAGGCTGGTAAAAAATGGAAAACTGGGGCAGGAAGATAACCTGTCCAAATTGAACGTCTCCTTCTTTGC
>JAVFAP010000066.1:0-11092 GCA_034002445.1 bacterium
CAGTACCGTTTCAACCGGGCGGAATTGCTGGAATGGGCGATCTCCAAAAAAATCAGCGTTTCCGAGGATATCTTCAAGGAACCCGAAGTCTCTCCCTCCACCATCCCCACCCTGCAAGAAGCGCTGCAGACGGGTGGAATCTTTTACCGCATCGAGGGGGATGACAAAGAATCGGTTCTGAAAGCGGTGGTCGAGCACATGCGCTTGCCCGAGGAGGTCGACCGTGACTTTCTCTTCCGCGTCCTAATGGCGCGCGAAGCCCTGGCTTCCACAGGGATGGGAGATGGCATCGCCATCCCCCATGTTCGCAACCCAATTGTGCTCAATGTAACCCAACCCATGATTTCCCTCTGCTTTTTGGAAAAGCCGGTGGATTTCGGCGCCTTGGATGGCAAGCCGGTCTATGCCTTGTTCTCCATGATCAGCCCAACCATGAAGGCGCATCTCCACCTCCTCTCCCGCCTGGCCTTTGTCTTGCAAGATCTGCAATTTAAAACCGTTCTGCAGGAACAGAGGCTGCGCGAAGAAATTTTCCAGGAAATCAACCGAATCGAATCCACCTTCTCCACATCCCGTGGGACTGCTTCCAAGAAGGACTAATCCATCATGACGCTCTTCCTGGCAGGTCTTGCCGTCATCGTATGCGCAGGGACTCTCTCGCTGTTGACACAATCCTTCCACCGTCTTTCCATGATTGCCGGTGGCCTTGGCGTGAGTGTCGGTTCGGCAATCTGGGTGATCCCCGCGTGTCAGTCATTGTTCCAAAACAAAACACTTGCCGTGCAGTGGGCGTGGGGGATACCGCAAGGTTCTTTGATTTTAGAAATCGACCCGCTCTCCGCCTTCTTTCTGCTCCCCATCGCCATTCTCTCCGCGCTGGCCGCGCTGTATGCAATGGGCTACCTGCGCGGGCATAAAAACGCAGTAGGGGCGCATTGGTTCTTTTATTCTCTCCTGGCAGGGGGGATGGCTTTGGTCGTCACCGCCCGCAACGGCCTTCTCTTTTTGATTGCCTGGGAACTGATGTCTGTCGCTTCGTATTTCCTTGTGACGTTTGAGGATGAAGAACCAGGTGTGATCGAAGCCGGCCGCACCTACTTAATCGCCACCCATATCGGCACGGCATTTCTGTTCGTCCTTTTTGTTCTTTTGGGGCAGGAATCGGGCAGTTTGGATTTTGCCCACTTTACCTTGCCCCATGCCTCTCCCTGGTGGGCGGGAACGCTGTTCCTCCTGGCATTGATTGGCTTTGGCACCAAGGCCGGTTTGGTTCCTCTCCATGTCTGGCTGCCAGAAGCGCACCCCGCCGCCCCCAGTCATGTCTCCGCCCTGATGTCTGGGGTGATGATCAAGACGGGGATTTACGGTATTCTGCGGATTCTTCCGTATATTGGCACTCCGCCCGCATGGTGGGGGATGCTGTTGATCGGGCTGGGTCTGCTCTCTGGCCTCTTCGGGATTCTATCCGCCTTGGCGCAGACGGATATCAAGCGCGCTTTGGCTTACTCCAGCGTGGAAAATATCGGCATCATCGCCCTCGGTCTTGGGATTTTCCTAATCGGCCAAGCCGCGGGCGCTCCTCTCGTCGCGCTTCTGGGCTTGGCGGGTGCGCTTCTGCACGTGCTCAACCATGCCTGCTTTAAAGGTCTCTTGTTTCTCGGTGCGGGCTCGGTGTTGCATGGAACCGGGACGAAAAACATGGAACGCCTGGGCGGCTTGATGAAAACCATGCCCTGGACCGGTACCCTCTTCACCTTGGGTGCCCTGGCGATCAGTGCCTTGCCACCATTCAATGGTTTTCTCAGCGAATGGCTCATTTACCTTGGCGCGCTCCACGGCCAGGATTTGAATACGGCTTCGCTGATAATTCCCCTCTTTTTGGGCATCGCCGGTCTGGCCCTGATTGGCGGCCTGGCGCTGGCCTGCTTTACTAAACTGGTTGGCATCGTCTTTCTGGGTGAACCCCGCGATCCTAAGGTCCATGCTCACGAAACGCACATCCTGATGCGCCTCCCCATGCTCCTGTTGGCGGCGGGGTGCCTAGCGATCGGTCTGGCCGCGCCCTGGGTGCAGGCCCTTCTGCAACCTGTCCTCGCAGATTCGCTTGGCTTGGCCCCGGATGTGGTTTCTGCTCAACTGCAGCCCGCCACCGCCTGGCTGGCGTACTTGCCTTGGCTGGCTCTGGGCCTCTTCAGCCTTATGGCGGTGCTGACGGCCCTTCGTTGGGTCTTGTTGCGTAAGCGCACGATAGCCCAGGCCGGGACGTGGGATTGCGGCTACACCCGCCCCACCGCCCGCATGCAGTACAGCGGCTCCGCGTTCTCTCAGCCCATCCTGCTCTATGTGCAGCGGATTCTGCAAAAAGGGAATCTGCGCATCCCGCAGGGTTTTCTTCCCACGGCCGCCTCGTGGAACGAGGAAGCCGCCGATCCGGTGCAACGCTTCCTCGTTCGCCCTGTCTACGAATGCTTGGTCTGGTCAACCGCCAAGTTGCGTTGGATTCAGCACGGGCGGCTGCAATGGTATGTCCTTTATATCGCACTTACACTTGTCGTATTATTGATTTGGAAATTCAGGTAAGATACCCATGATCCTCGCGCTCTTCTCCATTTTGGCCGCGTTGCTCTTCGCGCCTTTCTTATTTGGCGTGATCAACCGGACCAAAGCCTTGTTCGCGGGCCGAACCGGCCAGCCGCTTTTGCAGATGTACTACGATCTGTATAAACTGGGGAACAAAGGGGTGGTCTACAGCCACACCATCTCCTGGGTTTTTCGCGTCTATCCGGTGCTGGCCTTGGCCGGGATGCTGCTCGTCTTGCTGCTGCTGCCCCAGGGGGGGCACGTGGCCCTGTTGGCGGGCCCTGGCGATCTCTTCGCGCTGGCCTATATCCTGGCCCTGGTCCGTTTCTTCAACGTGATCGCCGCCTTGGACACCGGCTCCAGTTTCGAAGGCATGGGTGCCAGCCGTGAAGTCCAGTTTTCCGCCCTGGCCGAAATCGCCTTTTTGCTCGGTCTATGTACCCTGGCTTGTGTTACCGGGTCGTACTCGCTCTCCGGGATTTATACGCAATTGTCTTACAGCGCCTGGCTGGCGCATGGAGCTGTCTTTCTGCTGATTGCCATCGCCTTCTTCATTGTCTTCCTGGCCGAAAACGCCCGTATCCCCGTGGACGATCCCAACACCCACTTGGAATTGACAATGATCCACGAAGTGATGATTCTGGATTCCAGCGGCCCCGATCTGGCTTTCTTGCACTACGCCTCCGCCCTAAAATTCTGGATTCTTGGCTCACTGCTGATCGGTCTTCTTTTCCCCATTCACACCGGCTATGGCCTGATCGATGTGGCCTTTGCTTGGCTGGGGCTGTTGGTGCTGGCTGTCAGTGTGGGGATTGTTGAATCCATCATGGCCCGCTTGCGTCTGCTGCGGGTTCCCCAACTGCTGGTGAGCGCCAGTGTTTTTTCCTTTGTGGCGTTGATTTTTCTGTTGAGGTAAACGCATGAACGTCTGGCTTTCGGCTTTTTTAATATTGATGGTATTGAGCAATCTGGCCCTCTTGGGCTCCAGCCGCTTGGGCGTCTGTATCCGTTGCGTTGCCTTCCAAGGCTGGCTGCTGGCCTTTCTCCCCTTTTTTGTTCATACCGAAGGGGCGGTCTACCGCTTGCTCTTGATCGCATTGGGTACCTTGGTCCTCAAGGGCTTTGTCTTTCCAGCCTTGCTGACTCGCAGCATGCAAGAGGCGGATGTGCGCCGCGAGGTTGAGCCCTTCATCGGCTACTCCCTCTCCCTGCTCTTTGGCCTGGTCGCCTGGCTTGGCTGCCATTGGATCGCAGCCCGTTTCCCCTTACCCACGGAGCCGGGCATGGTGCTCCTGCTCTCCGAAGCCCTCTTTACCATGTATGCGGGATTCTTCCTGATCGTCAGCCGCAAAAAAGCCTTGACCCAGGTCATTGGCTACCTGGTTTTAGAAAACGGCATTTATATCATCGGGATCACCCTCGCCCAAAATGAACCGCTGCTGGTGGAAATGGGTATTCTGCTCGATGTCTTCGCCGCTGTCTTTATCATGGGGATCACCATGTTTCATATCAACCGGGAATTCGACCACATCGATACCGACCGCTTATCCACCCTGAAGGATTGGGATTCATGATTAGCCTGCTTGTTCTTCTCCCCCTGGTTTTAGGTCTGCTGACAATGGCGTCCCGCCATCATCGAGCGCATCGGGGGCTCTTGCTCCTCAGTGCGCTGGCTCATAATGCCCTGACCCTCTTCTTTTTCTTTACTCCACCCTCGCCCGCTTTGGAGGGGTGGCTGGCCTTGGATGCGCTGGGCCTGCTCTTTTTATCGATTACCAGTTTTCTTTTTTTGATGGCGACCGTCTACGCGATTGGCTATCTGAAGCGGGAAGAGCAATACCCACATCAGGATTTTGAGGAAGGCTTCTGGTTTAACAGCGCGCCCGAGGCCATCTTCGCGGGCTGCCTTCAAATCTTCCTGGCTGCGATGAGCCTGGTTACCATCAGCCGCCACTTTGGCCTGCTATGGGTGGCGATGGAAGCCACCACCCTCGCCAGCGCACCCTTGATCTACTACCATCGCCACCATCGCTCCCTGGAAGCGACCTGGAAATACTTGATTATCTGTTCGGTTGGGATCGCCTTGGCCCTGCTGGGGAACTTTTTCCTTTCCGCCGCGGTGACGACAGGGCACGCCAGTCATGTCCCCATGCTGGTCGATCGTCTCATCCAATCCCACACCCAACTGGACCCCCGCTGGCTGAAATTGTCGTTCCTCTTCTTCCTTGTCGGCTACGGTACCAAGATGGGGTTGGCCCCCTTGCATACCTGGCTCCCCGATGCCCACAGCGAATCGCCCTCGCTGGTCTCCGCCCTCCTGTCCGGCGCCTTGTTGAATTGTGCCTTCTTAGGGATTCTGCGTGCCATGCAAGTGTGCGAGAGCGCGGGCTTGGGCGACTTTTGCCGCGAATTGCTTCTTGTCTTCGGCCTGTTCTCCATGCTGTTGGCCGCGGTCTTTATCATTGGGCAAACCGACTACAAACGGCTCCTTGCCTACTCCAGCGTCGAACACATGGGCATCCTGGCCCTGGGGATCGGGCTGGGCAAGGGCGCGGTCTGGGGTGCGCTCTATCATGCCGTCAACCACTCCTGCACCAAGGCCATGCTCTTCCTCCTTGCGGGCAACATCTTGGCTCATTATCAAACCAAACTGTCGAAAGATATCACCGGCCTAGTGCGCGTTCTGCCCATTACGGGAGTCCTTTGGCTGGCGGGATTTCTGGCCATCACCGGTTCTCCGCCGTTCGGCACCTTTATCAGCGAATTCACCATTCTCCAATCCGCCTTGCACCAGGAACAATACCTGGTCGCTCTGCTGTACTTGCTGTTCCTTGGCGTGATCTTCATCGGTATGGTCTTTCCCTTCCTTCACATGGCGCAAGGAGCAGCGGATCCAAAGAAACACGCCGCAAACGAAACCTGGACCGCTGTCCTGCCTCCCATCGCCCTAGGCTTGGCGGGGCTTACCTTTGGTCTTGTGGGCCCGATGGCGTTGCAGCAGGTCTTGCTGCAATCCGTCCAGATTTTGGGAGGGCAATGATGTCCACATCCTTCCGCCTTATGCACAATGGCGATACGCTCCCGCTTGCCGATCTTCCCTTGCTCCCCTTCGCGGCTTGGCGGGATGGGATGATTGACCGCGTCGTCCAGGGCTCGCGCATCGTCTCTCTCTTTGCTTGCCCCCTGGATGAGGAAGGGCTCCGCTTGATTGCCTTGCTTGCTCAGGATACCGAGGGGACGCTGGCCATCGCTTCGACACCCGTGCCGCGTGAATACCCCGCCCTTACCCCGGCTTGCCCTGAAGCGCATTGGTTCGAGCGCGAATTAGCCGAACAATGGGGCCTGCATCCCCAAGGCCACCCCTGGCTGAAACCCATCCGGTTTCAGCCGCCCCAGCCGGGCCCCTTTACATCCCCGGATGCATCCTATCCCCAAATAGGCGATTTTGCCGCTTTTCAGATGGACGGAGAATCAATCCACGAAGTGGCGGTCGGCCCAGTCCACGCGGGGATCATCGAACCTGGCCATTTCCGCTTCCAGTGCCGAGGCGAAGAGGTCTACCATTTGGAGATTTCGCTGGGGTACCAGCACCGCGGCATCGAACAGGCTCTGAAGGGCGGCCCCTCTAAACGAACACTGCCTTATATGGAAACCCTGGCGGGGGATACCACCATCGGCCATGCCTCCGCCTATTGCCAATTGGTCGAAGCCCTGGCGGGGTGCACGGTTCCCATGACCGCCCAAGCCATGCGGGGGATTGGCCTGGAATTAGAGCGCCTGGCCAACCACATCGGCGACCTTGGCGCCCTAGCGGGTGATGTCGGCTTCTTACCCACCGCCTCGTATTGCGGGCGGATTCGGGGTGATTTTCTTAATATGTCCGCCCTCCTCTGCGGGAACCGTTTTGGCCGAGGCCTGCTCCGGCCCGGCGGCACGTGGTACGGCATGGATGCCGCCCGCCTGGCAGATTTGCGATCCCGCTTGGAGCAGGGGCTCACCGATATCACCGTCGCGGTAGAGTTGCTATGGCGTAGTACTTCGGTCATGGCCCGCCTGGAAGAAACCGGCCGTCTGAGCCGTGAGACCTGCAATCAAATTGGCTTGGTCGGCCCCGCCGCCCGCGCCTGCGGGGTGGAGCGGGATATTCGCTACGATTACCCCTTCGGCATCTACCGCTTTTTCCAGATTCCGCTTTCCTCCTGGCACACGGGTGATGTCTTCGCCCGTGCCTATGTGCGCTGGCTGGAAATTCAACGCTCGGTCGCCTTTATTAAAACCCTGCTGGATTCACTCCAGGATAGTGAGATTTACCGTGCCCCCGCTGCCTTGACGGTTAACCGCCTTGCGGTCTCTCTCGTCGAAGGCTGGCGCGGTGAGATTTGCCACATCGCCATTACCGATGCCCAGGGCCGGTTTGCGTCGTATAAAATAACCGACCCCTCCTTTCATAACTGGATGGGGCTGGCCTTGGCGCTGCGAAATCAGCAAATCTCCGACTTTCCCCTCTGTAACAAGAGTTTCAATCTGTCGTATTGTGGACACGATCTCTAAGAGGTAGTTATGTATAAAATCGCCCTTGCCCGCTGGCAACAAGGTCACCGCACCACATCCTTCCCCCTGCAAGAACCCACCATGCCGGACCGCTTTCTTGGCATGCCGGTCCTGGACCGCGCACGCTGCCCTGAAGGCTGCGCCCTCTGCGCCGAGCAATGCCCCACGGACGCGATACGCCTGACTCCAGGAGCCTATACCGTCGACCTGGGCCTATGCCTCTTTTGCCCCGCCTGCCAGGCGGCCTGTCCCGCCCAGGCGATTACCCATACCCCCGATTACCGCCTCGCCGTACGCCAACGGGAAGACTTGCAAGTAAAGGGGGCTGTCCTGAACAAAGCCAAGGCGCTCGAGGCCAAGAGCCGCCGCCTCTTCGGCCATTCCCTCAAACTGCGCCAAGTCAGCGCGGGCGGCTGCAATGCTTGCGAGGCCGATACCAATGTCTTGACCACTGTGGGGTTTGATCTGGGCCGTTTCGGCATCCAGTTCGTGGCTTCGCCCCGCCATGCCGATGGCGTTCTGATCACTGGGCCCGTGACCGAGAACATGCGTGAGGCGCTGCTGAAAACCTACGACGCCATCCCCGCACCCAAACTGGTAATCGTGGTTGGCGCCTGCGCCATCTCCGGTGGCCCCTTTGCCGGACATCCTGAAGCCCACAACGGGGCAGGGAACCTTCTTCCAGTCGATCTCTTCATCCCCGGCTGCCCACCCCATCCGATTACCATTCTGGATGGCCTCCTGCGCCTGCTGGGCCGGATCGAGGAGACGGCGGACCAAGCCAAATAGAACCTCCACTCCGTTCAAAAGTTGGCTATACTATTCTGTCAAACCAAATCTTCGGGACTGGGAGTAAGGAAAACGATGCCAATCTATGAATATGGATGTCCTTCCTGTCGAACCATTTTTCAATTTTGGTCACAGCGCATCAACCGCGAGGATACCCCGGCGTGCCCCAAGTGTGGGGGAACCAATATGCAGAAAATGATCTCGGCCTTCGCCATCGGCAAGGGACAGGCAAAATCGGCCGATACCGGGGATTCAACCCCGGATGAGAGCGGCATGCCCGATCCACTGGCCAACATGTCTCCAGACCAGCAAGCCCGGGTGGAGCGGGAAATGATGAAGATGATGAGCCAGGCCGAATCTCTCGACGAAAACGATCCCCGGCAGATGGGCGCGTTCATGCGCAAACTGACCGAAACCACCGGCCTGGACATGGGGCGGGAAATGAACGAAGCCATCCGCCGTTTGGAAAAAGGGGAAGATCCCGAAAAAATCGAAGAAGACATGGGTGATCTCTTCGGCGAGATGGGCGACGCGATGGGTGGCGGTGCCCCCGGCAGCAGCTGGTCCCACGACGACACCCTCTACGACATGTAATTTAAACTACCCACTCCCCACGATCCACTGCATTTGTAGGGTGGGCTCAAAGCGAGCGAACGCGAGCGTAGCCCACCATTGAGCCGTACAAAATATGTTTCCCCAAGCGCGGAAAGCGCGCCTCTGGATAGCGAAGCGGGGAATCCGCGCCAGCGGATGGAACGCTGGAGCGGCACCGCACCAGCCTTGTGCAATCCCCAACCCCCTATGTTTCATGAAATAAAACCGTGCAGCGAACCACTCCGTGGGGCTATCCAAGGAACAGCCTTTCAGGTCTCTAAAAAGCCCGAACCCCGGTCGTTCCTACCAATCTGCCCCACCCTATCTCCATCCCCCCCACCCCATCCGACGATAACGGCCCACTCCCCACTATTCATTGTTAACTGCCTTTCTGGTATACTAGATATTCATTCTGATCTGAACTGTTAACACATCGTATCATTTCCTCTTCTTTTTTACATTATTGAGAAATATTCCCGTTTCTTCGTTCCACATGCGCAGGCTGTGCACCGGAAATTTTTTCCAAAAAATCTATTGACAAAAGGTAGAGATTTCTTTAGTATACCAGATGAAGTCATAGGGTGGAGTGATTTACCGGTCCTTGGTCCGGTTCCAACGTGGCATGGAATGGTGCAACAGGTGAGAGTGGTGTCTTCCGTGAATCGAGGCCGAGTCCCCGATTCCAGTCAACGCAGCATGGTTTCTCACAGGCGAAGATTCGAATCAACGCAAGAATTTCAGTATTCTTTGACTGAAACGATCTTGAGTGCCAAGAGAAAGGAGCGTGATGAATAGAAAACAAATTTTTTCCCCCTCCATCCCTATATGACGTGAAGACCCATACCTTAAGGAGATCAAGATGAAAAAGATATTGTATTTCGTAATCGGATTAATTCTTGTCAGCCCCGCGATGGCGACCACCAAGACGGTGGGGAAATCCGGCGCGGATTTCACCTCCATCCAAGCCGCCATTAACTCCTTCACTCAGGCCGAAATCACCGATGGAACTCCCGATGTCGTCGAAATCATCGATGGTGCCGAATATAACGAGCAGGTGGTTCTTGGTGGCTTGATCGCTAATCCCGATAACCAGTCTCCAGGCTATCTCAATGCCGCGATCGAACTGGGGCTTAACCGCGACTCCCTCACCATTCGCGGCGCCAACCCTAACCAGCGCCCTAAAATCAACCCCACCAGCAATGGCAAGTCCTATGGGGTATTCACCAACGATCCCGGCGACAATTTTGTCGCGACACTGTCCTTCATGGGTAAGGATTTCCGGGTGGAAAATGTGGAAATTCTGCAATCGTCTCTGATCGACGCGGATCAATACGCCGTGAATGGCCAGGCGGGGAACATGACCTTCAAGAATGTGCTTTTTGCTCATTCCGGCGCTACCCAGCCGGGCGAAGCGTTGCTCAACTTCAACAACGCGGTCGATATCGCGGGCAAGGGGTTTGATAACTCCTACACCTTCGAAGATTGTACTTTCGATGCCGCGGTGAACGGCCAACGTAACGACTTCGTCGATACCTTCTATTTCCACGGCTACAGCGCTTCTGAAGCCACGGAAGCGGGGGTTAATCCTGACGATGTGCCCTGTGTTGTCTCATTCAATAACTGCAAATTCTTAAATGGCGAGACCGCGACCATGATCCGGGGCCGGGCCCAAGCCAACCATATCTCGTTCAAGAATTGCTACATCGCCGGTAACAAGAACGGCCTGGTCGGCGCGGGGAAGGGCTCCTTCACCGTTGAAGATTGTGTCTTCTACAACAACCAGAACGTGGAAACCGATTCCAACAGTGATATCGGTGCCGTCTCCCTCAACGGGCGGGATGGGTTTACACCGCAACTGACTGTCAGAAATTCGCTCTTCGTCAAAAACCTCTCGGGGGATGCGGATGTCCTGGATGGAGGCATTGGACTGGATTCCCGGGCGGCTGCCATCCGGATACGCAACGATGGCACGGATCCCGATTTCACCATCGAAAATTGCACTTTCGTCGATAACCCCGTCGCCATCCGTGCGGCTGACAAGGCGGTCCGTCCCCGCAAAGGGACCGTTAATAATTGTGCTTTCGTCGGTTCCAATGTCGCGGTCTTCACCGCGGATGATTTCGCCGATAGTTACTTGGCCGGTGGCGAAGTGACCGTTTTGAATGTATCCGGTTCCGGCAACGTGTTCGACAGTAATCATGCCGTGGTCGAAAACCAGGATCTGCTGCCCAACGTCAAAATTAATGGGACCAGCGCAACCGTAACCTTCACCAACGCAGCCATCAACGAAGCCGATCCCTTTGATGGACCACCCTACTTGATCACCACGCCGACCGGCGTTGGCGCTGACCTCAGCACCTCCTCCTCTATTCCTGACTTCATGCTGTTTTAATCCTTCTTCGCGCCTCGCATAAAGCACCAATCCCCCCCCCCTTCCTCGGAAGGGGGGGGGCATTTTTTCTCTCTCTGTACCTTGTGTGGTTTCACCCTTCATCGCGGGGTGATGGCCTCTTGATCTCGCTCCACACCCGTCCCCAGCAAACTGCACCAATGAGAAAAGCGCCGAGTCCCAGAATGA
>JAVFAP010000067.1:0-11073 GCA_034002445.1 bacterium
CTAGGTTGGAACCAATGAAGGGGAATACGTAGTGGAGATTCCCAGAGGGGATGAATAACCACAAAATCACGGCATAAAGAGAAATGGCGGCACTGTATAGGATGGTGCAGTGCAACAACGAAACCGCGAGAGAACAGATCAGGTAATGACTCTCTTGCAGGGGTTTTGTGAATAGAAAGGCAAACGTCTTCTTCTCCGCTTCCCGCGCCATGGTATTGCCAAACAGCAAGTAGCAGAAAAGCAGCAGATTGCCTTGCACGATGATGGTGAACAGTTCGATCGATGGAGAGTAAATCCGAAAATGGGTGAGGAGCACCAGCGACAGGGCGAAGAGATTGAACACGATGCCCACCCATGCCGCCATCCAGCATTCGCGGGTTTGCTTCCATAACAGGGCTTTGAAGAGGGCGAGATACGGTCTCATGATACCCTCCGTTTCGCCGCCTGCACGGAATGGATGAAAATATCTTCCAAACTCAAGGCTTCGACTTGGACGCTCACCGGTTTGAGGGATTCAAACTGGGTCAGGAGGTCTTCCGAGAAATTCTGCGTCAAAAACGAGGCCTCCCGCCCGGCGCTTTCCAGCAGTTCAACCTGGACCAGGTGGCGGGTATCCGGAATGGCCCCATCCCAGGCTACCCGAATGCGGCGCTTCTTGTCCTTCAGTTCATCGAGCGGCATGTCCATGAGGAGCCTGCCCTCGCACAAGATCCCCACATGGTCGGCGACCCGCTCCACCTCATCCAAGAGATGTGAAGAAAAGAACACGGTTCGGCCTTCCTGCTGGATCAAGTTGATGACTTGTTCCAGAATCTCCCGCCGCACCAGGGGATCGAGGCCAGAGGAGGGCTCATCCAGGATCAACAGTTCCGGCTCATGCCCCATCGCCAACAACAGGGCTAACTTGGCGCGAGTGCCTCGTGAAAGATGCTTGATCTTGGTTTTGGCCGGGAGTTCCATATCCTTCTGTAATTTCTCAACCAGGGCATCGTTCCAGTGGGGATAGAATTGCTTGACGAACCAGATGATTTCCGAAACCGTCATCCATTCATACATTTCCCGGTTTTCAGAAACATACCCGATCCGTTTTTTGATCGCCACCCCATCGGCGATGGGATCCAGCCCCAGCACCTGAACCGTCCCCTTCGTGGGAGGGAACAGCCCCAGCATCATTTGGATGGTTGTCGTTTTCCCCGCCCCATTGTCCCCCACTAGACCATAGACGGTGCCGGGTTGGACATGCAGGCTGAGATGCTTGACCGCGACGGTTCTTCTAAATTGTTTGGTGCACTCTAAAATGGCGATGACGGGCGGATTCATGATTGGCTCCTTTGCATGATGGATTTTAAACGCTCTTGAAACAGGGTTTCTACATCCTCCCAGGGCAAATGCAGGTGGAAGGCTTCGGTCAGGCAGCGGTCAAACAGGGCGGATACGATCTTGATCTTCTCCTGCTTGCGGATGACGACAGGGGTCTCGGCCACAAAACAGCCCATCCCGCGTCGGGTGATGACAACCTTCTCGCGTTCCAACTCGGTATACGCCTTGGCGACCGTGTTGGGATTGACGCGCAGCTGGCTGGCCAATTGCCGCACCGAAGGCAACTGTTCCCCCGGCTGCACGATCCCGCCCGCGATTTTGTACTTCACCTGCTGGATGATCTGCTGAAAAATGGGAATCCCGTTGGATGGATCGATCTGGATTAACATAATCTCTCCCCCTTTCTGGGGTTTTTGAGTCTCACCTTCTGCATTGATGTACTAGTACAATAATACAGTAATCCAACAAGCACGTTCTGTCAACCAGTTTTTTTTAATTTTTTTGGCGTGGCTACGCGTCCTGATCCAGGACGGCTCGTACTTTGCGGAGAATGTCAGAGGGCGAAACGGGTTTTTGCAACAGCGCGATCCCCTGGTCCAGTACGCCATGGGTGGCAATCATCTCATCCGTGTATCCAGAGATAAACAAGACTCTGGCTCTGGAATTGAACGAACGGATTTGCTCGAACAACTCGCGGCCGGAGAGACCCGGCATGATCACATCGGTTAGGATCAAGTGGATGGGGTGTTCGTACATGGTGTATAGGTGCAACGCTTCGGTCCCGGTTGAAGCCTCCAGGACCGTGTAGTTTTTCTCTTTGAGAATGCGGGTCATGATCCCGCGCGTGATGCGGTCATCTTCAACGACAAGAATCGTCTCTGTGCCCCGGTACGCTTCGTCGGATGGCTGTTCGGCATGCAGGGAAGCCGAAGAAGTATCGATGGCGGGGAAAAAAATGCGGAACGTCGTGCCTCGTTCCAACTCACTGGCCACGGTGATCAGTCCTTCGTTTTGGCTTACAATTCCATAAACGGTGGAAAGCCCCAGCCCTGTCCCTTTTCCCAGTGCCTTGGTGGTGAAAAACGGTTCGAAGATCTTGGTTTGAATCGCGGGATCGATCCCGCACCCCGTATAACTGAAGGCAATCATGACATGGGTTCCTGGCCGGGCTTCCGCATACTTGAACGAGCCACTTTCATCCAGATAGACATTGGCCGTTTCAATAGTGATCTTGCCCCCTTTCGGCATGGCGTCGCGGGAATTTACGGCAAGGTTCATGATGATCTGCTCAATTTGCCCCGGATCGGCTTTGATCAAGCGGAGCGAGGGCGCGAGAACGGTAAGTAATTCCACATCCTCGCCGATCAAACGGCACAGCATCTTGCACATGCCCTGGACCAGATCATTGATAAAAAGGCATTGCGGCTGCGTGATCTGGCGGCGGCTGAACGTCAGTAACTGCCGGGTGAGGGCCGCGGCGCGGCGCCCCGCATCCTTGATATTGGTCAGCTCCTGGTAGAGAGGATCCTCCGCATCCAAGCGCTGCATTGCAAAGGTGCTGCATCCCTCGATGACCATCAGTAAATTATTGAAATCGTGCGCCACTCCACCTGCCAGCCGGCCAATCGCCCCCATCTTTTGCGACTGGATGAGCTGGCTTTCTAACTTGATCCGCTCGGCGATCTCCTTTTTCAACTGCTCGTTGGCGTGGACCAGTTCGGCGGTCCGGTCCTGGACCATACTTTCCAATCGCTGGTTCTGATTTTGTAGTTCTTTTTGCAGCCGCCGCAGTTCCAGGTGGGTTTTTACCCGGGCATATACCTCCTCCGCCTGGAATGGCTTGGTGATGTAGTCGATCCCGCCCGCGTTGAAGGCTTTGATTTTATCCGCCGTCTCATCCAACGCGCTGATAAACAGGATGGGGATATCGCGCAGCGTTTCATTCTTCTTCATCTCCTGGCACAAGGCATATCCACTCATCTCCGGCATGGTGATATCCAACAGGAGCAAGTCCGGGGGCTCGCTGAGCATGGCTTCCAAGGCCAGCATTCCTCGCAGAAAGAGGCGGACTTGATACCCCTCACGGAGCAGCAACTCATTCAGCAGACGCAGATTGGCTGGGGTGTCATCCACAATCACTACATTGGGTGGGGTTGAGAACATCAAGGGGGTGTCGTTCATTGGTTTATACCCTTATGGATTGGCGAAATTTGGATTGAACCGAGTTGCCATGTGTGGGGGCTAGAAAAAGAGTCCTCAGAAGGCATGCCCCCTCCCCGTGGAATCCCATTCGGCTCCGGGAACAAGGGGAGAGGACAGAAAATAAGTTTCATTCTGCGTTTCTGGCTCCTTCCAACCAAACTTTCAACGTGTCAAATTCAAAGGCGTCAGCCATTTGTGCCAAAGCGGTGGCGATGCGGGCATCGATCGCCGCGACTTCTTCAATCTGCTCATTCAGTTTATTCACATACCCCTGTTTGAGGGCAACCAACATTGTGTCTATCAGTTCTGGTGGCAAGGCTGCCAATGCTTCCGGACACAGCCCCGCATCGGCATGCGCTAGGTCGGCCTCTGCCTGATCGGGCCTCGGTTCACTCTCCTCATAAAGAAACTGGACATTCGTGTGCCGCTCGATCTCCCGGAAGAGTTCCTGTTCCCGGAATGGCTTACGGATAAAACCATCCGCCCCGGCCTCGATGGCTTTGTTCAGATCTTCAACCAAGGCGCTGGCCGAGACCATCAGGATCGGAATCTCTTTGCCATCGGGTAAGGTGCGAATGCGCCGCATAGTTTCACAGCCATCGATTCCTGGCATCACCATATCCATGAAGATCATGTGCGGATGCCATCGCTGGAATGCATCGATCGCTTGGTAACCGTCTTCCACTTCTTGGACCAGAAAACCTGCCCGTGTCAGCATCCGGGCGAGCAGATCGCGGTTGGTGTCCCGGTCATCCACCACCAAGATCCGCTGCTCTTCTTGCCCCGGCGCCAAGCGGTCAACCTGGCGCACCGAGGGTCTGACCTGCCCCAGCTCTTCATCATGGTTCTCTACCAAAAAGGTAAACCGAAAGACACTCCCTTTCCCCCAGGCGCTTTGCACGGTGATGTCCCCACCCATCATGCGGGCATATTGACGGCTGATCGCCATCCCCAGACCAGTCCCCATGCCCTTGGTCCGTCCACTTTCGGTTTGGTCGAATTGAGAAAATACTTGCTCTAGTTCATGCGCGGCGATCCCGCATCCCGTATCCTCTACGTCAATTGTAATGGCAGAAAATTCTGTATTCGGCGCAAGAGTGAAATCATTCTGCCCGGAAACCAGCCGCGAAAAGGCTCGGACGGTGATGTGGCCCTCATCGGTGAATTTAATCGCGTTCCCTACGATATTGATCAAAACCTGCCGGATTTTCCCTTCATCCCCAAATAGATACCGGGGAAGAGACTCCGCCCGCGAGATCTCAAACCGCAATTGCTTTTTCTCGATGGGGAAACGGAACATGGTCTCGAAATCCTGGAGCAATGCATGGAGATCAAACGCTTGGCGGTTCAGGCTAACCCTGCCGGATTCAATCTTCGACATTTCTAGGACATCATTGATCAGCGCCATCAGGTGTTCCCCGCTGCGGTTGATGGTTGCGATAAACTCCCGCTGCTGCTTGTTGATGCTTTTGTCCCGCTGCAAAAGCTGCGTATACCCCAGAATCGCGTTCATGGGGGTTCGAATCTCATGGGACATATTGGCCAAAAAGACACTCTTGGCTTGATTGGCGGCATCGGCGGCTTGGGTCGCCTGCTGGAGTTTCTCTTCCGCTTGTTTCCTGTGGGTGATGTCGTGAATCATCACCACCGCGTGGGTTACCTTGTCATTTTCATCTCGGTAGGGCAGAAAGGTGATTTCGCAATACCGGTTTCCATACCGGGGGAGAGGAATCCAGGTTTCATGATTCAACGCTTCCCCCCGGAAACATCGTTCGAAATGGGGCCGAATGGATCGTTCGAACAGTTCTTCTCCCCACATTTCATCCACGCAGTGCCCCAGGATGGTATCCCGGGGTTTCTGCAACGAGAGGCAATACTCATTGTTGACCGCGTCGTATCGGTAATCCCGGCTGACCAGGCTCAGCATCACCCGGACCGAGTTGATGATAAACTCATAATGATGTAGCTGCTCATCCAGCTTCTTCCGTTCGGTAATATCGGCTAGCACGCCATCGATCCATCGAATGGCGCCGGATGGGTCAAACTGGGCAATGGCAGTACATGAAGCCCAGAAGAGGGTCCCATCCTTCCGTTTCATGTGTAGTTCTTTGTTTAAAACCGATCCATGCTCGCTGATTTCCTTGATAAAATGCTGCCGGTTTTGGGGATCGATGTAGAGAGAAGAGACCGATACCCGAAGGAACTCTTCTTCGCTGGCATACCCAAAAATCTGCATCATGGCCGGGTTGGCTTCAATGAAACGCCCCACACTGCCGCCGGTATTGCGGTAGACGCCGATATTCAGGTTTTGCACCAGGGTCCGGTACTTTTCCTCACTTTCCCGCAGCGCGGTTTCGATTCGTTTCCGCTCCACAATTTCCCGTGCCAGCCGCCGGTTCCAGTACAGAATTATCCCCAAAATCAAGGTAGAAATGGCGACGATCAGCAGGGCGACGCGCCACACCAAGCCCCAGTCGGTCAGACGCTCAACTTGAAATTGAGTCCACCGGTCCAAAAAACGCAGTTTTTCGGTTTCGGATATGCCTTGTAGAGCTTTATCCAAAATGGCAACCAACTCCGGCCAGTCTTTTCGCACGGCAAAGGCGAATTCCAACTTGTATGGCGTGGTCGCGGCGATCCGCAGGTTGAGCAACCCCAACTTCTTGATGCTGAACTGGATCGATTCGATATCGCCGACGAAGGCATCCGCCTTGCCCTTGGAAACCATCTGCAACGCCTCATCCAAGTGTTGGACGAGCAGGAGTTTCTTGTCCGGGTAGTCGCGGTGGAGAAACTCTTGCGAAGCATACCCTTGGATCACGGCCACCCGCTCATCCCCAAAATCATCCAGGCTGCTTACATAGGGGCTATTTTCCCGCGTCAGAATGACCAGCGGAACCTGTAGAAAAGGTTTCGTAAATATAAGATAGTTCAAACGGGTTGGAGTTTTGGCGATACAAGGCAAGGCATCGACCTCGCCCTTTTGAATCATTTCCAAAACCTCCTGCCAACTGCTTGCTATCACCGGTTCCATTGCAATATTGAGTTGGTGGTTCAGCAGGTTTACATAATCCGAGGCCACCCCGCTGTGGGTTTGGGTCGCATCGAAAAAGTCGAATGGCGGATGGTAGGGATCCACACCCAACCGGATGGCACGGTGCTCTTGCAGCCAGCGTCGTTCCACCTCGCTGATCATGGGTTCCGGCGCGAAATTTGCCGCATCCTGATCCAGGCCGGTCCACTTCCGCCGCACCGCCCGGTATTCTTCTTGGGTTATGGAATCCAGGGCTTGATTCAGGATGGAAAGCAATTCCGGCCAATCTTTCCGAATCCCAATGCTGAGTTCCACCGGGGCTTGCGCGGATCGCCCCATCACCTGGAGATTGGTGAACAACTCTTTATCGATCAGATAAATCACCACCGCCCGGTTGCCGATATAGGCATCCGCTTCACTCCGGGATACCGCATCCAGGGCATCCCGCGTGCTGGCGTATTCCTTGAGGACAATCTCGGGGTAATTCTGGCGCAGGTACGCGATATTGTAATACCCGCTTTCCACCGCGACGGTTTTCCCCGCCAAATCGGTTTCCGAATCGAAATAGACATCCTCATTCCGCCCCACGAGAACATGGGGAATGGTTAGGTAGGGTGTGGTAAAAGACAGCGTCTCTTCTCGCTCCGGCCGGGGGGTAATATCCATCAAGGCATCGATTTCTTTACTTTGAACCCTGCGCAGATTCTCATCGAACGAAGACGCCTCGATCTGAAGCACATTCCCCAACCGCTTGTTGAGCAAGCCGATGTAATCCACCCCGATACCCTGCAAGGTGCCAGAATCATCCACGAAATTCAGCGGCGGCCAGGCGTTCATCACCCCGATCCGAATTTGGGGGTGCGCGGCCAGCCAGTCTTTGTCCTCGGGTTTCATGGAGAGAGTGGGTTGGGGCTTGGCTGAATAAAAAAAGCCTTCTGGTACGCTTTCGGTTGTGGCCATCCCTAGCCGGAAAAAGGTGGAGGCGGCCCAGTTATACCGCGCGGGATTGATATCCCCAAGCGGAATCAACTCCGCCAGAATCAGCAATTCAACCATCCGCGCTTCATATTCCAATAAATCACGTTGGGTATAATTCGGATAATTCTGCTGAATCCATTCAATGATCTCCTCTTGATGGCTCAGCGCGTATTCCCACCCTTTGAGAGTGGCCCGCAAGACACGGTCCGCCCGGCCTGGGTGGTGTTGGATTTCTTTTTCGGTGGTGAATAGGTTGTCGCCATAAAAATCCATGCCATACGACTGCGGATTGATGATATTGATCTCCACCCCTCTTTGCTTCATCAAAAAAGGCTGATCGGTGATAAAAGTCGCGATGGCGTCGGCTTTCCCCTCCAGAAAGTCCTCATAATCAAACGTATGCTGGATGGCGTGAATTTTGCTGATCCCCCCCAGGATCTGCTCGATCATCGCATATAAGGGCGCTTCATATTTGACCCGCAGATCCATCAAGACCCGCTTCCCAGTCATTTCAAATGGCCCCACAATGCCGCTATCCCGCTTTGACATGAAGATCAGGGGCGAATGTTGATAGATCTGCCCGAGCAGCACCACCGGCTTGCCCTCCATCCGGTACAGCAATAATCCCGCGTCACTGATTCCATACTCGGCCTCACCCGCCAAGACCGCTTCGACATTATAGAGTTCCTCCAGCCGTTCTTTTAACTCAACCTGGATCCCCTCTTCTTCATAAAAGCCCTGGGCGATGGCGGCGTAATACCCGGCGAACTGAAATCCATGCGTCCACATGTTGAGTTGGATACGAACGGGTTCAAGATTGGATGGAGGGGTATCAGCTGGTCTTCCCTTCAGAGGAAACGCGGAACAGAAAAGCACAAAAATAAGGACGAACTTTCGGATCAATCCTCTAACGGGATATCCTGTCCATCCCTGCCTAGAAGCCTCGGGATTCGGGGCAGGGAGGCTTCCATCAAGGGGGTGGATAAGAAAAACAGGGCAAGGATGTAACATATAGTGCTAATGTCCGTCACCAAGTGTTGGGATGATCCAATCGAACTCACGCCATTCCATCATGAGAGGCTATCCTATCATATCGCAAAAAATCAACGGGTACCACAGAAATATTGTTAAATTGCATAATAATTTATAGTCCAGAGAGAAACGATGAGCAAAGAGGGGGCTCCAGATTGACTTTTCCAATCGATCCGCAGCCCTTTGTAAAGAAATTTTGCAGCGTTTGGGGAATGTGCCGGGGGAACTCAGGAATAATGGTGCTGATTCTTGGGGTCCAAACAGTCGCGCAACCCCTCCCCCAGCAGGTTGAATGCCAGCACGGTCAATGCCAGCGCCGCCGCGGGGAAGAGAGAAACCCAAGGCGCGACGCGGATCGCTTGGGATCCGTAGTTGATCATCCCTCCCCAGCTGGGGGCGGGCGGCTGTGCTCCCAAGCCAAGGAAAGAAAGCCCCGCTTCGGCCATGATGGCCTGGGCCAGGCCCAAGGTCCACCAGATTAACGCGACCGCCAGGCAGTTGGGTAGAATATGGCGGAATAAAATCCGGGGGGTGCTGGCGCCGAACGCTTTGGCCGCCTGCACGTATTCCTTGTTTTTCGCCACCAGCACCTGCGCCCGCATCAGCCGCGCCATCCCAGCCCACATGACCGCCGCGAGCGAAAAAAAGACCGCCGTCAGCCCCTGCGGAAAAATCATTGCGATCGCGACCACCAGCAGAAAAAAGGGAAACGCCAGGGTGATATCAATTACCCGTTGCAACAGCATATCCACTTTGCCACCGAGATAGCCGGAGAGTGCCCCCACACAGATACCAATCACGAGGCCGAAGGTCCGGGTCGATACCCCAATCCCAAGGGAAATCTGGCTGCCATACAGCACCCGGCTGAAGACATCCCGCCCCACTTCATCTGTCCCAAACCAATGCTCCCTCGAGGGGGGCTGATACCGCGCCCGCTTGTCGATTTCATCCGGCGGATAGGGCGCGATCCATGGGGTGAATACCGCCGTCAAAATCAGCAAGAGGCAAAACGCCGTGCCAAAGCGGATATAGGGATGAGTGGTCAGCCTCATGGGTCATACCTCCTGGTCAATCATAGCGGATCCGGGGGTCCAGATAGGCGTACAGAATATCCACCAGCAAATTGATGAGAATAAAAATCATCGCGAAAAACAGCACCGTGCCGTTGATGACCGGGTAATCTCGTTGTGCGATCGCCGTGACGATATGGCGGCCCAGGCCCGGCCAGGAAAAAACCGTTTCGGTCAGCACCGAGCCCGAGAGATAACTGGCGAAATCGAGACCAATGATGGTAAGAACTGGAATAATCGCGTTGGCCAAGCCGTGCTTGCCGATCACCCAAACCGGGCTCATCCCCTTGGCCCGCGCTGTGGTGATATAGTCCTCGCTCAGCACCTCCAGCATGCTGGTGCGGGTCATCCGCGCTAGAAACGCGACCGACTGCGTCCCCAGCGCGATCGCTGGCAAGACAAGGTAGCGCAGGCTGCCATTCCCAAATCCCGAAGGCGGCAGCCACTGCAGTTTGATACTGACAAAGTACATCATCAAAAGGCCCAGCCAGAAAACGGGCGTGGATATGCCCAAGAGGGAAAGCATCATGGCGGTTCGGTCTATCCACGAGTTGGGCATTAGGGCCGAGATCAGGCCGGTCAATAGTCCCAGGATGGTGGCCAAGACCATAGCGCTGAAAGCCAGTTTGAAGGTATAGGGGAAGCGCTCCGCGATGATCGTGGTAACCGGGCGGTGGCTATCGTACGAAATCCCCAAATCCCCTTGCGCCAGGCGGACCAGGTACAGGCCGTACTGTACCAGGATGGGGCGGTCAAAGCCATATTTAACTCGTATCGCCTGCCGCTGTTCCTCGGTCGCGCGCTGCCCCGCCATCGCGTCGGCGGGATCGCCCGGCACCATGCGGGAGAGGAAGAAGGTTAGGGTCACCACTCCCCATAACACTGGAATCATCAAGAGGAGCCGCCGAATAATATAACTTGTCATGGGCTTTCCCCTTGTGTATGGGCTGGAGGTGCGATGGTTTCCTGATCGTATCTTATCCCATTGAACACCAGCGGCACGCTGTAATGATGCAGCCACGGCTGGCAGACGGTGATATTGACGCGGTGCCATAAGAAGACCGCTGGGGCCTTGCTGTAGATCGCGTCATCGAGCAACGTCAGCATCACCTCCCGCCGCTGGGGATCCAATTCTCGCTGTGAAGCCTCGATTCGCTGGTCCATTTCGGGATCGTTGAACCGCGAAAAATTGCTGGTCCCAATTTGCGAGGAATGAAAGAGTGGGTACAAAAAGTTATCCCCGTCCGGGTAATCGGCCCACCAGATCCGGTAGGCAAGATCAAACTCCCCGTTGCGCAGCATGCTGCGGTAGGTAACCCATTCCGTCTGTTGCAGGCGGATGGTGACGCCGACTTTTTTCAAATCCGCCTGCACTACTTCTCCCGTGGTGCGGTAGTAACCTTCCAGGGAGGGAAAAAGCAAGGTCAGCTCGCGCTG
>JAVFAP010000068.1:0-11035 GCA_034002445.1 bacterium
TCCGCAAGCCAGCCAGCGCGGGCGGATTCCCAAGACTCAGTGGTTTGCCTTGAAGCAAGCAGTTCCAAACCATCGGCAAGGCGGAGGGCGAGGGTCCATCCTCGCGATTCAAAGGCGTACAGCCAGAAGGTCCACGGTCGCTGGGGAAAACCAGGCTGAGCGACAGGCAAGCGCAAGGAAACCATCCCATCCGGGGCAAGGCAGCGCTCGACGGTTTGGAAGAAAGAATCCAGGCGGTCTGCGAACAGGGCAGGTTCGGCCAGACGGATGTGGGTATAACGCGTTTCGGGCGATTTTGGAAGAGATTCGGGCTGCGAGATAAAGACAGACGACACCAGACTCTCCAGAACCGGAGAGGTAGAGTGCGGCTCACTCAAAGCCTCCTCTCCGATCAGCAGCACACGGGGTGACGCGGCGCTGTGCAAGGCGGTATCAAACCAAGAAATTGACTGATTGGGATTTTTTTTGTCATCCATCATTCGCATCCCTCCCAGGATGTGTCCGTTCCAGTTCCCAGTAGGAATCCATAAAGAAGATGCCGTGCTGGTCGGTGTAACGCTGACTGACCGCAAAGCGGTGAGCCCGTTCCCAATGATCGACCGCTTGGGGGAATCCATCGAACTGATTGTAACATGTCACAGTGATGTAGTACTCACCCGGCAGGAGCCGGAGTTCGGGATACTCGCAGCGGACTTGAACTTTCTCCCCCGCCTGGGGGAAATCGAAGCGTACGGGATTTTTATGCCAATAGTGGTTGGAACCATGGACATAGGTGCCATCGGAGCGGTAAAGCAAGAAACCAAAGACGGCACCAGTCGTAGGTTTGTTGATGTTGAAAATCCCCTCGATCACCATGGGTTGGTTGGTATCGAAGAGAGCGGTTTCCTGTCCGGCGGCATTGCGCAGAATCAGGCGTTCGGCCTGGATTTCGCCGGTGCCCCAGCGGGGATTCTCAGTGGCGGGGCGGACGGGCGCGGCGGCGGTTTTATCCTGATGGACCATGTTGAGGTATTGATTCAAGATTTCATCGGGGGCGCCGCAGCCAATCAGGCGGCCCTGGTTGAAAAGAGCGACCTGGGAGCAAAAGTGGCGCACGGTGGCAAGATCATGGGAGACCATCAGGATGGTCTTGCCCTGCTGTTTGAACTCGTTCATGCGGTTCATGCATTTATTACGGAAGTGCTCATCGCCCACGGCGAGTGCCTCGTCCACAATCAGAACATCAGGATTGACGGCGGTGGCGACCGCAAAGGCCAGGCGCAGGTACATCCCCGTGGAATACATACGAATGGGGAGATCGATAAAATGCTCCAGTTCGGAAAAAGCGAGAATGGAGGGCATGAGCGCATCCGTCTGCTCGCGGGTATAGCCCTGCAGGGCACAGTTGAGATAGACGTTGCTGCGGCCAGAGAAATCGGGGTGAAAACCGGTGCCCAGTTCGAGAATCGAAGACACATTGCCGTTGACGGTCAGCGTGCCTTCGGAGGGGCGAGTGATCCCGGAAAGGAGTTTAAGAAAGGTGGATTTCCCGGCACCGTTGGGCCCAATGATCCCAAAACTGGCGCCCTGGTCGATGGAGAGATAGAGGTTGCGTAAAGCCCAGAATTCCTGGTGAAGCGATTTTTTCCACGTCACCGTTTCGAGAATGCGGTGGAAGGGATGGCCATAGATGCAATAACGTTTGCCCAGATTACTGGTTTGGATCATGACGGGACGGTATCCTGCGACAGAGTTCACGGCTGATTTCAACCGCCCCACGTCCTTACACACGCCAGAACGAGGGTCGGCTTGCCGGTATTTTAACGGCGGGATGGGGGTTAATTGAGGTTAATGCGCAGAAAATCCCCCGGTTTGGCGGGAAAAGTGAGGGATGGCCCACCTTTTTTCAGCAATTCTTCCATTTTGACGATCAAGAAATCGGCCCGGTTTTCCACATCGTTGTTCTGGAGCAGATCAACTTGATCCTTCACATCCAAGCCAACGCTGGCGGCGATGACATCGGTGATCTGACTGAAACTCATATCCAAGGTGGAGATGGTGGGGAAAGCGCGCTTGGAGGCGGCGAATTCAATCACGATCTCGCCATAGAGTTCAAGCAATTTGTCCTGATAAGCCCGGATTTTCTTGGGGCAGAATTCGATGGGTTTATCATGCAACAACTGCACTTTGGCGGTACGGTATGGCCGTGGCGAGATAATATCGCCGATGAGGACCCGTTTGACGCCGAGCAGCATAATGTTACTGCGGCCGTTTTCCAGCGGGTGATGTTGAATGATTTTTCCCAAGCAAGCGTAGGAATAGATATCGGGATTGCCTTGATAATTTTTTTCCCAACCCGGTTTCAGAACTGCCATCCCGATGTATTTTTCGCCCGCCAACGCATCCCTAAGGAGTTTTTGGTAACGTTTTTCGAAGATATGCAAGGGTAAGACAATATGTGGGAATAGAACCACATTCGAGAGTGGAAAGAGCGGCAATACCCCAGAAAAATTTTCCAGACGAATTTCTTCTTTCATATCATGCCCCCATCGCGTAACCCGATTCCAGAATAGACTCCTTGAATTTCTTGCCTGTGCAATGAATTATAGATTCAATACCAACCTGGGGAAGGCTGCATTTACCCCAGATCCTTTTTTTGTGAGAGAACCCATGACCAAGAAATTCATCCATCCTCCGCAAGGCCCCAAAGCGGTTGGGCCCTATTCCCCGGCGGTATCCGCCAATGGTTTTGTATTCATTTCCGGGCAGATTCCGCTTGATCCCGCGACGAACGAACTGGTGCTGGACTCCTTCGCGGCCCAGGCACGGCAGACGCTGGAGAATCTGAAGAACGTCACCGAGGCGGCCGGATGCCAGTTGGACGATATCGTCAAAGTGTCGATCTTTTTGGATTCCATTGATCATTTTAGCGAATTAAACGCCATTTATGAAGAGTATTTTGGGGAAAGCAAACCAGCGCGGTCCTGCGTAGAAGTGGCGCGTCTGCCCAAGGGCGTGGCGGTGGAAATCGAGGCGATCGCGGTCGTGCGATAACACAAGGCCGCAAGCCCTCATGCAACAAGGCGCCCAAAGGCGCCTTGTTTTTTAGAAGGAGAATTGTAGGACTACAGATTTTTATTCTTTGTTTTGCGAACGGACCACGCCACTATCGAATTGCGCTTTGATGGGTGGTTTCTCGGATTTCTGGGCCTCGGGGCTTTCCTTGAATTTCACAACCCCCTCATCCATGGCGGCTTCCAGCGCGGCTTGTTCGTTTTCGGATTCGTTGGTCCAATCCAGAAATTTCTTATCCACCGGGGCATCGAGGAATTTGGTCGCGCCCTTGTTCTGCAAATCCTGAATATGTTGCGCGTTATCGATCTGGGAGAATTCATACGGATCCTCCACACTGACGATATGGGGGGTAATGAACACCAGCAGTTTATCCTTGGAGGAGGAGGAGGTTTTTTTCCGGAAGAGATTGCCCACGATAGGGATATTGCTGATGATGGGCACCCCGGATTGGGAGCGCTCGGTCTGGCGGTTGATGATCCCGCCAAGGACCACAGTCCGCCCGGTTTTGACCGTGACCTGGGTATCGATAAACGATCCGTCGATCGCGAGGGCTTCCCCCACGTTGGAAAGTTGCACCCGGCGCGCCTTGGTGTCCTCTACATTGATGTACATTTCCACAAAACCCGCTTCGCTGATGTAGGATTCCAGGTAGAGGGTCGTGCCGACATCACGGAACTGCTGGGTGTAATAATCGCCGCCGCCATAGCCGCCATAGCCGCCATAACCACGCTGGCGTGAGGAAAATGGTTCCTGCGACCCGAGGGTGAAGGAGCCAACCCCCCCATCCTGGATGAGCAGTTTGGGGCTGGCGATAATTTCCGCGATGTTATTTTTGACCATCGCGTCGATCTGGAACCGGTAACTACCCTGGCGTACATCCATCAGTGTCAAGCCGCTGCCAGAGGTGGCGAGAAAGGGGTTGAAGGAGAAATAGCCGCCCGCGTCAGTAACACCGGAAACGTTGGGCGCACTGGCGTCCCCCCCTGCTCCGATATCTTTCCCAAAGGAGGCGGTGGTGCCAAATTCCAGGGATTTTCCCTTTTGAATCTGGACAATATCGGCCTCGATATAGACCTGCTGGGTGGGGATATCAATCTGCTCGATCAAATCCATGGCTTGTTGCACCACCGAGGCGATATCATGAATTATGATGCGGTTGGTGCGAGGATCATAATCGACCCAGCCGTTTTCCGTGAGGAAGGATTCGATGAGGGGGAGAACATCTTCAGGCAGAGAAAAAGCCAGAGGAATAACCGCTGTTTCGATCGCTTTATCCAGCTGGGCGATGATCGCGGCCGCGCGGTCGAGGCGGTCGGGAATATCGGTGATGATGATCTGGTTCAGGCGGGGGTTGACGAACAGTTCGCCCTCGATGGTGTTGATAACCCCGACGAGTTGATCGGCGATTTCCTGGACATCCCCATACTTGATATCAAACACGCGGGTTTCGGTTTCTATATCCAAATTCAGTAGCAGTTGCTCCATGGATTGGATAGCTTCGGGGATATCGGTGACGATGATCTGCTGGCCGTCGGGATCGGGGATGATAATCCCGTCTGGTGACTTGAGCCCCTCGAAGGTTTCCAGGAGTTGGGACACATCGATGAAGTTGGGGCGGAAGCGCTTGGTCATCAGTTCCGCCTGCTGGGTTTTGTATCGTTCACGAATCTTCTCGGTGGTGTCAATCTGGACGATGCCGGAATCAGAGACATAGTAATCCAAGCCATTGGAGGGCAAGACGGTATCCAGGACTTCGCGGACGGTTGGGTTGACGAGGCGGAAGGTGACTTTTTTCTTGACATCGCCCCCCAAGACCATCTGCAAGCCGCTCTCGGATTGGAGAATCATCAGGATATTCTGCAGATCGATATCGGCGGCTTCCACAGGACCTTGGATGCGGCGGTCCAAACCGCTTTCGCCGCCCCCCTGTTGCTGGGGCGCCGCCAGGTTGGGATTGGCGGGCTGGGCCTGCACCGGCTGCGGCGGCTGGGCTTGCACTGGCTGGGCCTGCTGTGGTTGCACCTGTTGCGGCGCTTGAACTGGCTGGGCTTGTTGGGCAAACGCCAGGGAAAGCGGAACGAAGCACAGGAGTGCCACAACCGCTAATTTTTTAATTATCAAACGAATGGGAAACAATGGTATTCTCCTTTTATCCGATCAAGTACTGTATCACTAACGCGAAATCTGTTCTACCGATGAGGGTTATTGGGCCGCATCGCCCTGCTTGGTAATAAACCCCACAATCCCGGAAGCTAAGTGCTGGACCTTCACCCGGGGATTCTGCATATCGGCTTCGATGGCCAGGATTTTGAAATCGCCATGGACTTCTTCCCGCACCGTTTCGCCGACTTTCACCACATGGTCAGTGTTATCGTATTTTTTGAGGATCGCCATGGAGGAGGTACAGATATTGACCTTCCAGTTGCGTCCAGGGACCGCCGGCGTAGGCGACGGTTGGGGCCGGGGCGTGGGGGATGGCCGCGGAACCGGCGTCGCCATGGCCACAAAAATTTCGTTTTTGGCGAAGACATTGGTCATATCCGCGCGATCCTGTGTTTTTTGCTGATCCAACTTCAATATGACCTGTTCCCCCGCGCGGTAGCGCTCTTGATAGGGGGCAACCGGGTCCGTTCCGCGTTCGCGCATAAAATATTTGATTTCCAGGGCAAAAACAACGGCTGAAGCGATTAAAAACAGGGTCAGAAGAAAATAGGTGATGAAGATTTTTTTGGGATTCATCGTGTAGTCCTCGTGCGTTTTTTGGGCGCTTCCCCAGCCCGGTACTCGATGAGACGGGCGATTT
Source organism: bacterium (assembly GCA_034002445.1). GTDB lineage: Bacteria > Hinthialibacterota > Hinthialibacteria > Hinthialibacterales > Hinthialibacteraceae > JAVFAP01. The sequence continues at coordinate 5,858 of JAVFAP010000068.1, forward strand.
CCAGGTTGACGGAGAGCAAGCCGGTCCGGAACAGGTTGGCACGGTCTTGCAATTGCCGATTGCCCAGTTGGCCGGTATCGGTGAAGAGGTTTTCGACATCGCAGGAGATAATCTCCATGACGTTGGAACTTTTTTCCAATTCATAGAGCAGTTGCCCCAACTGGGCGGAGGTACAGATAATTTGTTCGATGCTGTACGTCATGATTTTAAAATCTTCGTTGGATTTATCGGTATCGCCCAGGGTAATCCGCTGATAATCCCCCGCGTTGGATAAACCGACTTTTTGAAAAACATTGAGGATATCCTGGCGGATGGTCAGCCACTGGTCGGAATCGGTACCCTCGACGGTCAGTTCCTTCTTCATGGCATTGTATTTTTCGCGGATTTCAATCCCCATGGTTTGCAGTTCCAGGGAGGTATCGATACTTTGGATAAGTTCCTCGGTATCACCACTGACCAGCGAGCCCAGGGCATCGGAATTGCGAAAGAGGGTGAACCCTCCCAGACCGAGGCCGGTGATCAGCAAAACCAGGGCCAGTAGTTTTTCGCTTTTGGTTTTAAACATTCTCATCCCCTCCGTTACCGGCGTGCCGCCGGCGAGGTGTCGCTGGTTTTCAGTGAACAGGTGAACTCAAACTCTTGGACCGTGAGTTGTTGGGGCGGATCCAGCGAAAGCGGTTTGACACTGGAGCGGGGATAAATGTAGGTGAAGTAGCCATTGGGATTGTTGACTTCGTCAAAAACCAGTTTGTTGAGTTCCCTGCTGATTTCCTGGAAGACAGCCTCGGTTAAAACCTGGCCTTTGATTTCCAATGTCCGTCCCTTGGTAAACGTAATTTTGGAGACATAGCAACGCTGGGTTTGTAAGATTTTCATCACCGCGGTGAGGACATTGGTGCAAGAATGCTGCTTGTCCAGGTACGTTTCCACATTCTTCACCACATTTTTCATGGTGTTGATTTCGGTGGCTTCTTTCCGCAGGTTTTGGTAGAAGGAATTGAGTTGGGTATAGTTGCTGTGATTGAGATGCCATTTGAGATAGGCTGTTCCACCGAAGAGGGCAATCATCATAAAAACAAAAATCGCCATATTTTTGCGGAACACCGATTGCTGATTTTGTCGTTGTTCTTCCACATAAGACCGAGGAATGAGGTTGAGCGAATCGGGAGTGCCATAAATGCCACGCAGCGCCAACCCCGCGGCGACCGAGAGTTCGGCGCCACGGTACTCGCTGCTGGAAGGCAGTTCACCATTGAGGGGAGGCTCGACCACGGGAGGGATTTGGGTGTATTTCAGCAAGCCTTGCGGAGGCCCCGCAGGGAAAAAGGCGGCCCCGCCGCAATAGATCAGGCGGTTGATCTTGCGCCCAGTGTTCTCGCATTCAAAGGCGCGGATGCAACGTTTGAGTTCGGTGCCAAGACGGAGAATCCATTCTTCGTAGTGTTTCTTTTCCATCGGCTGGATGGGGCCATGAATGGTGACACGGCCACGCAGGTCGGCCAGGGACTTGGCGCCGGGAAAGCGGGAAAGAAGGAAGGTTTCCGGCACAGGGATACTGCGGCTGAAGATCATAATCTCGTTCTGAAAGACGGAGAAGTTGACCGAACTCCGGCCAAAATTGACGATGCCCAGGGTTTCGTTGCCCCGAAGGCTGCGCTTGTAAGCGGCGCAATCGCCCAGGACATCCAAATCCAGGACATCGATCGAAAGCCCTGATTCCAGGGCCATCTCGACATAAGGGATGATCTCTTTGCGGGGAGCACAAACCATCAAGAGCCGGGTTTCGTGATCGCCGAGTTGGGCGATTTTCTCATACCCCATCTCTAACTCATCCACGGCAAAGGGGACGTGACGCTCCACATCAAAAACCAGCATTTCGCGGATTTCGTCGCGGTTGGATGAGGGGAAATTGACATAACGGGTGGTCGCCAGCTGCCGGGGGAAACCCAGGACAACCTTGCCCATCAGTTTGCCATGTTTCTTGAGAGCCTCCTTGAGGCCCTGACGCTGCCGTTCCAGGCGCTGGCCCTGCTCTTCCGGCTTGGCCGGAGGGACGAGGGGAACGACGGTTACCTTGGCCAGATCGATGGCGCCGGCATCATCCCCCGCCATCGTAATGATTTTGATGGAATACGTGCCGATATCGATGCCGGTGGCAAAGCGCTTGCCGCGTCCGAGTTTTTTTGCCTTTTTCCTGGGTGCTCTAGCCATAAATCTTCTCTATAGTTTCCGCTCAAGATATTTGCTGGATTTTCTGTTCGGCGTCGTAGAGAGGTTCGATGAGGCGAACCCTTACATAGACTTGCTGTAAATCTTCCACATTAAAGGTATCCATGCCAAAAACAGGCAAAAGATCCCAATTGAGATAATCCCGGCGCACGATCGCCCGAAAGCCTTTTTCCAGACCCATGTATTCGGCCACGGAGATGACCTCGAAGGTGGATGTGCGGTTGGAAACAAAATCACGGATTGTGGCGAAGACCTCTTCGGTAAACCCTCGGACATCCGTGAAGTGGAAATCGTCCATGTCCGAGTTATCCAAGGTTTTGAGGGCTTCGTCATCGGAAGTATACGGTTCCCGGTCGCGGCCGTTCCGCATCTGGACCCAATCCTGGGCCATGTTTTCAGCGTCCTTGCCCTGCATGGGGAAAAGCAGGGCTTCCAGGACCTCCGCCTTGACGGTATTGAGGTTGATCTGCTGGGTATAGACCGTGAAGAGGTCTTTCAATCCGAGGTATTCCCCCTTTTTCAAGCGGCGGCGGAACCGATTGCGGCGGTCTTCCTCGGACTGGTCAACCGTCCCATAGAGGATGGCGGCGTTCATGCCGGGGAGCAGCAGCAGTTCATCCAAGGTATTGAACGGGCCGTTTTTGATGATGAATTCGGGGATGCCCAGATCGCGAGGACCGCGTTTGGGGTTGTAAAAAGTGTATTCGCTGGAGCCATCGCCCCCCCGGCCCCGCTGGCCGGTGTCGGTGGGAGTATCATCCGCGTCCCGCCAATCGATGATGGTGCCGGCAAGGGAGCGGGCCTGTTCTTCTTCCACGCCGGAAAGTTCAATGAGATGGGCGATCATATCCAGGGTTGTATTAAGGTTATTGATAGGAAACTTGGCGGATTCGTCCTGCACATCGACATAATAGTAGGCAACCTGGTTTTGGTCTTTGTCTTTTTCATAAAAGGGGACATCAACATAGAGAGAGGGGTAATCGGCCCACTCTTCCCCACCCCCATCGTATTCAAAGTAATCATCTTCCTTGCGGAAATCGACAAGGCGGGCGGTCATTTCATCGCCCATATCCTTGTATTTGTCTTCGCGAATGAGGATCATGGCTTCACGAATCCCCGCTGTGGCCACATTATCGGCGATGGTGTTATCACGCTGAAACTTGACCATCTCCATCTCCAGGTTGACCAGACGCAGATAGGACAGGGAGAGGGTGGCCAGGACGACGATCATCCAGAGGGTGATAATGAGAACAATGCCTCTTTCGTTTGTTTTCATTCTCTCCACCTGCCTATTGGGGTAGTTGAACCGGAGTTTCGGTCTTGGGTTCTTGATTGGGATTCTGGTTCTGCTGCTGTTGCATCGCCAAATCGCCTGGAGCAATGCTGTTGATATTGGAACGTTGATATTCCCCGGTTGGGATATCCGTCGCGGTGGCCAAGGTGTCGCCGTTTTCCAGAGTCAGGGTGATTTCCACAATCGCGGGAGGGCCGACCTCCTCCATCCGCATATGTTGCGATGGATTGTAGTTGGGGCTGTTGGGGGAGACCCGGTTGCGCTGCTTGATTTGCTGGGAATCCCAACTGGATTTCCAGGTTTCGCCATCCCAATAGCGAAATTGCATCTCGGTGACCTTCTCGGCCAAGATTGACGTCTTGCCCACCCGGCCATAGTCGCCGATGAAGTCCCAGAGGAGAGGAGCGTCGGGGGGGAGCGCGCGAAAACGGTTACGCCCTCCCGCGACATCCGGCAAGATGATACCCCGGACATCGACATTGAACATGAACTGGTAAAACCAGGTGGCCTGTTTGACCGCCAAAAGAGAACGAAGCACTTCATGGACCACGAGGTGGTTTTCTTGATCCAGAAAGATCCGGCACTCCTGCAAGTCAAAAGGGGGATAGGCCTGGAGTTGGTAAACCTTCCGGACATACAGGATGGATCCCGCATCGCCCATAAAGCGGATCGCACCCGGATCTTCTTCCTGGACTAGGTTGCCGCCAGGGAGCATGCCGCCACTCATTTCCATGAAATTTTCCATGGTCATGAAGCGAATTTCATCCTGGGGTCCCCAGAATGAGTTGGTCGTGAGGGCAAAGCGGAATTCCTCGCTCATTTTCCGGATAGCGATACGGGCATTTTGATACATTTCCAAGCTGGTCAAGCCGCTTTTGTAGGTTTTCATGCCAACCTGGATGGTGCTGACGATGCTGGAGACAACCAAGGCCATGATGGTCATGGCCAAAAGAATTTCGATGAGTGTGAAGGCGGAGCGAGCAGGTCTCATGGCTTATCTCCGTCCCTGGGCGCCCTGGCCACCCTGGCGCCGTTCCTGGCGGGGCCGCTTGGAGGGGATGCCGCCGCGTTGCAGTTCTTCGTTATAGCGAATCATGGGGACCATGGTTTTGAGGACGTAGCCGGTGGAGAGGTCGGCAAAACGACGCCGATAGCCGCGGACAGCCCGCTCTTCGCCCCAGAGGGTCTGGACGGTGATCACGACGGCGTCATAGGTGGGGTCGTAATCCACTTCCGCGCGCCAGCGGAATTTGCTGGAACCGGGTTGTTCATAGCGGCCACGGAATTCCCCATATTCATAATTGGCTTTTTCGGAATAGAGGGCTTCAAATTCACGCAGTTTGATCTGAGTCAGGTAGACCGCCTTGGTGATATCACGGGCAACTTCAGTGGCTTTGATGGAATTGGAGATGGAACGCAATAAGACGCCCGAGCAGATAGCCAGGATGGTCATCGACAAGAGAACCTCGATGAGGACAAACGCATGCAGCGTGGGGTGAGTTGCGCGGGCCGTCTTTTCTTTCATCATAACGCCCTTCATAGAAGGCAGAGCCTTCACGCGAGTTTTGGCCTTCCTTCATGCGAACAAAGCCGGTGGCGGTGGAGGTTTTCATAAACCTGCGCCGCTCGTCATCCCGCTTGCGGGCCTTTCGGAG
>JAVFAP010000069.1:0-10965 GCA_034002445.1 bacterium
CCCCTCGTAACCCTCACCCATCCCTTGACCTGGTTCGCCATCCTGCTGAGCGGCCAGTATCTCCCAACGGACTTGGAACTCAACCCTTCCATCGATTTGAAATTCATGACATGGTGCCCTGAAAAAAAAGCCATTGGGGTTGGCTTGCTTCTGCTGTTTATACTGGCAAGTTTGAATGTATTCCACGATGGGCGGGCGGATCGCCGATTGAAGAAACTATCGGAAATCCCCTCGATGGAAGAGGCGCAGCAGATTGCGGAAGCCTACCCTTTCCGCCCCGATATCACCGCGGCCTATACCACGTTGACATTGCAGTACTATGTCAGCCGGAAAATCGTGCCAGAAAAAGAAGTGCTGATTGCCATCGAAAAAGATCTATTCACCAGTCTGCGCTATCATTACATCCCCCTGCTGGCGCTCAAGCGGTATTCGGATTTGTTCCACATGGTATCCGACGACAACCGTGCCCTACAAATCATGGAATATGCGGCGGCCCGATTTCCCAGCCATTTGCCCACCAACCTGCTAGTCGCCCAACAATATGAAGCTCAAGGCCGCCTAGTAGAGGCGCAGAAGTTTTATAAACTATGCGTCAATCTGGACCCCGCTTCTCCGGAGTTACGCAAGAAGCTGGCTCAACTCTATAAAAAGGGGGGGAAAGAAAACGAATTTCGGGAACAACTGCGCTATCTCATTCTGCTCGATCCCACAGCCAAATTGGATTGAATTAGGATGGCGCACGGCTGCGGTGCATCCCATTCATGTCAGGATTTCATAATACCAGGCTTCGAGTTTTCGCATCTCAGAGTCCTGATTCCCCCGCTGCTCCACCACGGTGCGGTTATAGGTTCCCCATTGCGTCGCCCCATCCCTATTGTTCGCCAATGAGACCATCGCGGCTGCCAGGGCCTCCTCATTCCGAGGAGGGACAAGAATGCCATTGCGTCCCGGCTCGATCCATTCCCGGTTGGCGGGCAGATCGGTCACGATAACCGGCTTGCGCGCAGCAAACGCCTCCAGTAGCGACAAGGCCGTGCTATCCGTGGAAGGGACCGAAATAAACACCTGCGCCTGCCGCAGCAAATCCACCATATCCCGCCGCTCCACCCAACCCGTGAAACACACCCGATCGGCAATTGTCAAATCGCGGCTGAGTTTTTGTAAATCCTCCCGCAGCACATCCTGCCCCACCACAAGCAACCGTGCTTCCGGGATGGACCGTACAACCTGAGCGAACGCGTGGAGAATGATATCAATGTTGTATACCTCTCGCAGGCGGCGGGTACTGATGAATACAAATAGGTCTTCCCAGCCCGCGGGGAAAAGAGAGGTTTGGATGTGCTGGTCAAACTCCGCCAAGTCCACTCCCCATTGCAGAAGGCGGACATCAAGTTTTTGGTGGGCGATCGCTTGCGCTGTCTCGCACAGGGCCAACGCATCCGCGGTGACCAAACGGCTCCGACGTAACGCGGAGCGGGCCAGCAGACGGACAAGCGCACTGTCCTGCGCCAGCACGTTCAGATCCGACCCCCAGGCGGTCATAACCAAGGGGGAGAACCCACAAAACGCCCCCCAATACCCATACCCGGTCACGTTATGAGCGTGAACCACATCGGGCCGCCATTCTTGGAGAATGCAGCGGACCCGATAGGCCGCCAGGGCATGTCGCCAAGGCCCTCCACCCCGGCGGGGAACCACACAGCGGGTTTCGCAGGGCATCTCGGGATCGAGGGTGTCGGTAAGAAACAAAACCTCATGCCCACGCCGGGCGAACCAAGTCAGCATGTATCGGTTGTGGACAGAACCACCGTCACCAATAAAAACGATGCGCATGGGTATCCTCAAGGCGTTTTTTCTTTCAGCCGCAACAGCACCGTGCTGTAGGATTGGGGAAAAAAGCGAAACGCCATACACTCTGGATTACTGGTCAAGGGCAGGCGGTGAGGATGGATAGACATCACCATAATATCCGGCAACAAGGGGACACTAACCTGATCCCATCGCCGCAGCACCACCAGATCGAATTGTTCGGACAACGTTTTGTGCTCTTTCTCAAAATCCGAGTAGGCATTGTGCAACACAACCAGATCGCCAGCCTGGGGACGGGTTAAAAAGTACGGTTCCATGGCACGACCGGACCAAAACTCCATCTTGGGATTGTACACCCCCTCACGGTAGGTTTCATCTGAAAGCACTCGGGAACCCGTCCCGATCTCGCGCAGATACTGGGCACACTCCACCAGGTCACCAAAAGTGCCCTTTTGCAGAATCAGTACTGCGGCAGACATTCCCGCCAGATTCAGTAAAACCACCATCACGACCACCAACCGAAGCCCCCGGTGCCGAATGGTTTCTTCCACCCAACCCATCCCCCGTGCCGCGCAGATGCACCACAGCGGCAGCAAGGGCAAGAGATAGCGGTATTGAAACGAGCGAAACGCGGATTGCACCAAAAGAAACCCTACAAACGCCAGCAGCAGCAACCAGAGAAAGCGGGAAGAAGTCAGCCCGGCCTTGCGCAGGGAGACGATCCCCAGCACCCCCAAGCCGAAGAGGCTATAGGTTACCGCCCAAGGCCAATAGAGCACATAGGTTTCGAACATCACACCGTAAGCAATTGCGGTATTGAGCAACCCCTGCGATGCCCGTTCGCTAAATTGGGTCTGATGACCAAAGCCGCGAAACCAGATCCAGCCCGCCAGCATCAGCCAGGGAAGCAACGCGAGGCCCCAAGCGCTGATCGTTCGCAACGAGACGGATGAAGATCGCCATGCTTTCCGCTGAAAAAACAGCCAGGCCAGCGGCAGAAGAAAAAAGAGCCCCTGATAGCGAACCAGGACAGAAAGTCCGGTCCACCCAGCCAGCCACGTCAGGGAACGCCTGGGTTCCTTCCATGCCAGGATGGTAAGGTAGAGGGAGGTGGTGAAAAAAAAACAAAACAGGGCATCCGTCATCACCCGCTGCGACCAACGGCTGAAAATCGGCGAAAGGGCCAAGAACGCCATTGCCCACAACGCTTCCTTGGGGCTCTTCAACACTTCTTTGGCGGCCAGGTACAGGACGGGCAAGGTCAACACCGAGGCGAGGATCGAGACTAGGCGGCCGGCATGGAGAACATCCCCTGTCCCCTGGGCTACAAGCCAGCAGAGGGCAGAATAGCCCGGCGGGAAGAACACCACGGGGTTGTTCCAGAGGGTCAATTGAATGATGCCATCGGTATATTCGCCGACGTTGAGATCGATCAACCACAATTTAATCAGAAGGGCAAGCAGGGTCAGTCCCCCGACCCATACGGGAATGCGGGTTCCCGCTACCTGCTCCCTATGCAAACCATCCAAACTCTGCTCCGTTTTCATGCTTGACACTCGGTACTTTAATCGATACAGTGTATGAGGCACGCGTTGCGGTTGGCAACGCGCTTGTTTTTTGGATTCTTCCACCTTTTTTATGGAATCAGCGTTCTAACTGTAGCATCGGATCGTTGTTTTTTTAGATTGACCATCCAGAGATTCGGTTAAATTCTTAAAAAAGGCAAAAAACAGAGGATTCAATCCGAATACAACATCAAATGATTGGGAGAAACCCCCTGGGATGCCATATGGCAAACCGGATGTTTCTCGACCGGAGGTGTGGATACCTATGCGAAAACCGGACAGGAAACAAGTCACTCCATTCAACCCATTGGCAAATGAGAACTCACTATGACATTGGATACCCTCTTCTCTTCCCTAACCAGTTTTTTGTACTTCTTGGTCGTTTTTGGACTCGCCGTCATTTTCCACGAATGGGGGCATTTTATCGTTGCCAAACTCTCCGGCGCCAAAGTGGACCGCTTTGCTGTGGGTTTCGGGAAAAAACTCTTCAGTTACACTTGGCATGAAACCGAGTACCTCCTCTGCGCGGTACCTCTCGGGGGCTATGTCAAAATTCGCGGCATGGATCCGGATGAAGAGACCACCGGTGCCGAGTATGAATTTTTGGAACTGCCGCCCTGGAAACGTATCCTCATCGTGGTGGCGGGCCCGTTGATGAATTTCGTCCTGGCCTTCTTGATTTATGTCTTCCTCTTGGGAGTATATGGCAAACCGTACACGGCCACCACGACCATCGGCATGGTGCCGGAAGGATCTTGGGGATGGGAAATGGGCCTGCGGGATGGCGACACGATCCTCCGTGTGAACAATCAAGAAATCACCACCTGGGACGAGTTTGAGCAGCAACTCTATTGGGACCAATACCAGGATCCCAAAACAAACCAGGTTCTTCAAGATAAAATCTCGATGCTCATCGAACGCGGCGGGGAAAAAATCTACAAGGAAAAAGCGCTCCCCAAAGATTTATTCAATCAGCCCATCGATGCCAACCAAGCATCATTTCAACGTCCGGAAAGTTTCCAAGGCATTCTGGTGACCAATGTCCTCGAAGGCGGTCCCGCGCAAAAAGCCGGGGTGAAACCGGGGATGATTATTTCTGAAGCCGACGGCAACGCGTTTACAACGCGCAATGACTGGGCCAATTATTTCGCCAGCCGGTATGAGCAACAAGCCGATGGCTCTTTCGCTCCGGTCCCCATGAAGGTAACCGTTGCCGAACCCAACAGCGCGACGCAGACCCTCACCATCATCCCCGAGATCGAAATCCCGGATGCGGATGCCTTGCCCTTCCACCCCAAAACCAAAATTTCCCTGGTTTTCGATGGGGAAATATCGGTCAAGGATTTTTTTGTACCCGGCACACCCATCTTGGGTATTTCTCCCAAAATTCCTCCCGTGGTTGGGAATCTATTCAAACGAGGACCGGCGGATGAAGCGGGTTTGACTCCCAACAGTAAAATCGTCGAACTGGATGGCCAACCCATCGATGATTGGTACAAGGTATTGCTGGCAATCCAAGACAGCCTCTATCAAGACGAAACTGGCGTGGACAAAGCCAAGCCCATTGCCTTGACCTGGCTCACGCCGGATGACCAGATGATGTCCGGCACCATCACCCCCGAGGTCGTATACAAAAACTTGCCCACTCCCACCAGCATTCAAACCGGCAAACGTTATGCGATCGCCCAGATTGGGATCGATCAAAAAGCCGACCGGGAAAAGTTGGGGATCCTGGGCTCGATCGTGGGTGGCTGGGAAAAAACCGTGTACGTCAGCGGCTACATGGTGAGTTTCTTGGCGCAGCTGTTCAGCGGCGATGTCTCCCCCCGTCTGCTGGGCGGGCCGGTGGCGATCTTCAGCCTTTCCGCCGAAACCGGGCGTTGGGGCTTGGAGCGCTTCTTCAGCTTTATCGCTCTGCTGTCCGCCAACCTGGGTCTGATCAACCTGTTCCCCATCCCTCCCCTGGATGGTGGCCACGTGGTGTTTTATACCTATGAAATGATCCGCCGCAAACCCCTCACGATGAAGCAGATGGAACGTTTCGCCAAGGTCGGCTTCGCCGTGATCATCCCCCTGATCCTGCTGGTCCTATTCAACGACCTGTATAACTTCGAATTCTTCTCCTGGATCGCTGGTTTCTTCAAATAAGCACAAATCCTGATCCCCTCCCTCTCTTGAAAACAAGAGGGAGGGGATAAAATTATCCAGGCCTTTCATGCCAATCCAACAAGAGAAACTCGCGTTTTCTTTGAATTTTATATTGATGAACGGTGCAACATGAGACAATCCAAAGGATTTTTTCCCACGCTTCGGGAAGTGCCCAAAGAAGCGGAAGCCAAAAGCCATATCCTGATGCTGCGGGCGGGCTTGATTCGCCAGTTGGCTGCAGGCCTGTATACCTATCTTCCCCTGGGCTGGAGAGCGCTGCGGAAGGTTCAGCAGATCGTTCGCGAAGAGATGGACGCCGCCGGCGCCATCGAAATCTTGATGCCCACCCTTCAGCCCGATGAAATATGGAAACAATCCGGGCGTTTCGCCGCCATGGGGCCCGAACTGATGCGGCTGCAAGACCGCAGCGATCGGCTTTTTGTTCTCGGCCCCACACACGAAGAAGTGGTAACCAACTTGGTGGCGGGTGAAATCCGTTCTTACCGTGATCTTCCCAAAAACCTATACCAGATCCAAACCAAATTCCGCGACGAAGTCCGCCCCCGTTTTGGGGTGGTCCGCGCCCGAGAATTTGTCATGAAGGATGGGTATTCGTTCGATGTGGACGAAGCCGGAGCCCGGCAATCGTACCAGCAGATGTTCGAAGCCTATAAAAAAGCGTTCACCCGTTGCGGCTTGACCATCATCCCCGTGGAAGCGGATACGGGTGTGATGGGTGGTTCCCGTTCGCATGAATTCATGGTTCCCGCCGCCATCGGCGAAGCGGAAGTGGTCACGTGCAGCCATTGCGACTACAAAGCCAACCGGGAACTGACCGAATCCGCCCCTCCCGCATCGATTGCCTCGGCGGATGGCGTGGCCCCCATGGAAGAGGTCCACACCCCCAATCTGCGCACGGTCGAAGAAGTGGCCGCGTTCTTGGGTCTGCAACCCAGCCAGATGATCAAAACCATGGTGTATGTCTGTGACGGCAAGCCCTACGTCATCCTGCTGCGCGGCGATCACACCCTGAACGAGGTCAAACTCGCTCACGTTCTGGGCGCCGCCGCGGAGATGGCTTCGCCTGAGGTGATCACCAAAGTGACTAACGCCCCCGTCGGCTTCGCCGGACCCCAAGGCTTGCAGAATGTGGAAATCCTAGCGGATGAATATATCAAAACTATCGGCGCTGCGGCGACAGGCGCCAACCACCAAGATTATCATGTCCACAACGTAGTGCTGGACCGCGATTTCAAGGTCAGCCGCTGGGGTGATTTCCGGGCGGTCGATCAGAATGATCCCTGCCCCAAATGCGCGGATGGCAAACTGACCCTCAGTTTCGGCATCGAAGTAGGCCATGTCTTCATCCTCGGCACCAAGTACAGCAAAGCCCTCGACGCGTACTACACCGATGAGAAGGGCCAACGCAATCCCATGATCATGGGCTGTTACGGGATCGGCGTCAGCCGCACCCTGGCCGCCGTAATCGAAGAACACGCCGACGAAAACGGAATCGTGTGGCCCGTCTCGGTCGCGCCCTACCATGTCCATCTTCTCAACCTGGATACGAAGAACGACGAAGTCAACCAGGTCGCCAACGAGTTCTACACCCGCTTCCAATCGATGGGCTTCGATGTCCTGCTGGATGACCGAGAAGAACGGCCAGGGATCAAGTTCAAGGACGCTGATTTACTTGGGATTCCCTATCGGATCGTGATCGGAGCGAAATCCCTCAAAGAAGGGAAAGTGGAATTTGTCATCGGCAAAACCCTTGAAAAATCCCATGTCGCTCCGGAAGAGTGCTACAATTTGATCCAGAATCATTTTGCGCAAGAGATGGCGTCGCTGCGCCTGGCCTGATGAATGAAATTCGCGCGGTGTTCCTAACCGCCTCCAGAGGCACGAGCGCCCAATAACCGATGAACGTGTTCACCACCTTGACCGACTGTCATTTCACCGAGAGCGACACCTGTGTCGTCGCTCTCGGTTTTTTTGATGGGATTCATCTCGCCCATCGGCAAGTCATTCAAGAATGTGCCACACGTGCCCAGGCCAGACAAGGCACATCGGTGGTTTTTACCTTCCAGAACCACCCCACCTCCCTACTCTCGCCCCATAACGCGGTGCGTTTGCTCACCCCGTTTCCATTGAAGCAAAAAATCCTGCAATCCCTGGGGATCGACGCTCTGGTGGCGATTCCCTTCGATACCGCGATCAGTTCCCTGCCGCCGATGGAATTCATCGAGACCATCCTCACCGGCTTGTTCAAGGCGAAAGAGATTGTGGTTGGCTATAATTTCCATTTTGGCAGGCACCGGGAAGGAACAACGACACTGCTGCAAAGCCAAATCCCGCACCGGTTCGACCGGGTCACGATCATCGAACGGCTGGGATTCGGCAAGACCCCCATCAGTAGCACCTTGATCCGCTATAAGATTTCCCAAGGCGACTTGCAGACCGCCGAACAACTGCTCGGCCGCCCCTACCAGATCACCGGTAAAGTGATTCGGGGCGAAGGCCGGGGATCCCAACTGGGGTTACCGACCGCGAATCTTGATACCAAAAACCAGATCTTACCCCCCAACGGCGTGTATGGGGTCATGGTCCGACAGGGGGATTTGGACGCCCCCGCCATCCCCGGGGTAATGAATATCGGGGTTGTACCCACATTTCATTCCATCCCCAAAATTCAGGTTGAAATCCACCTCCTGGATTTCCACGGCGATCTCTATGACCAAATCTTGCTGGCCGATGTGGTCCGCTTCCTCCGCCCCGAGCAGAAATTCGCCAGCGTGGACGAGCTCGTCGGACAAATCCATGCCGATATCCACATGTTTCAAGACAGCCTCTGAATCGCCCGCCGTCCCCTATTCTCCACCCAGTCGACATTCAACCACATTTATTGGATAAAAAAAAGGGGGGGTGCGGCACAGCACCCCTTGGTTTGTTATTTGTTGACCTCTTCGGGAGAAACCATAAAACGGTGCTGGACCGCTGGCGGGGGAACATTCTTGGTCAAGACACTCTTCTGCAAATAGTTCCTCAAGTAGAACCCCGGATTTTGGATATTGGGATTCACTTCGTTCAGGCCCTTGATGTTATCAAAGGAGATTCGGTTCTCATGGGTCAGGTAGGCAATCAACTGAAAGAGGGATTTTTCCTGGGCCTCGGTAACAATTTGCTTGTCATAATCCCCCAGCAGGCAGATCACAATATAACCTTTGATATTGATGAGGGGCTGATTTCGCCGCGCCAGCCGGGCCATCAGCATTTCCTGACGGGTTAAATCCTTGCTGCGAAAGGTGAAGGGGTCCCCCTCATGAATTTCCGCTGGAATGATATCCTGCCGCCCCCGGTACGTAATTCCCTCTTGATCGATGAAGAAGTGGAAGGGAACATCCCCTTGGCTGTTGGCATTGGTATAACGCTCATAGAGATAACTGAGATAGGTCAGCGAGGTATCGGCGTCATAATCGGCCCCGCTATCCATGACCATGATGCCTTCGATCTTGTGCGAATCAAACGGCCCAGTTGGCAACGGGCCAAAAATCGTGCGAGGCAGCATTCTGGGGACCTTGGGCCGTCCGTGATACAGTTCCACCATCCCATATTTGTCCTCGCTTGTCGAGCAGCCAAGCCAGGCGAAGAGAAGAACCAAACTGAGTAGGAAAAGCCGAAATTTTTTCATAAGACCCCTTATTTTCACGCCGTGATAATTGATGTCCTTACCGATCTATATTAGATTAATAAAAAATTTTGTGGAGAGGTTTACGAATGATGAAACACCTTTTGTCTGCACGCTTCGTGTCTGCCGCCCTTGTTTTGGCGGCACTGGTCTTTTCCCTGCCGGTCCCCACATCCGCCGATGGCTTGCTGGACACGCTCGCGGTCAAGAAAGAAGCGGTCTCCAAGCGCATTTCCAGTTATGACCGTACAGGGGGAAACAGCGATCGACTCCGGATCGAACCCGGTGAAACCGTCACCATCGCCGAGATGGACGGCCCCGGCATCATCAAGCACATTTGGTGCACCATTGACCATCCCGATCCCAATTACCGCCGCATGCTGGTGATTCGGATGTACTGGGATGAGGAACCCAATCCCAGCGTGGAGTCGCCCCTGGGAGAGTTTTTCGGTCAAGGCTGGAGCGAACACTACAATTTCACTTCCCTGCCCCTCGCCGCTGCCCCGGCTGGCGGGCGCGCCCTCAACTGTTATTTCCCCATGCCCTTCCGTCAGAAAGCGCGCATTACCATCGAGAATCAATCCGAGCAGGCCTGCCGGTCCTTCTACTACTATGTCGATTATGAAGAACACCAAAGCATTTCCCCTGATCTCCTCTATTTTCACGCCTGGTACAACCAAGAAATTACCGAACCGGCTAAAGGGGATGAAAACGAATGGGGCACCCTGCGTGAAACCACGGATACCACCACCAGCAACCAAGAAAATTACCTGATTATCGACGCTACGGGCGAAGGCCATTATGTCGGCGTGAACTACTACGTCAACTGCCCCTCCCCCATGTGGTATGGCGAAGGGGACGATATGTGGCAGATCGACGGCAATGAATGGCCCTATTCATTACACGGAACCGGGACCGAAGATTATTTCAACTCGTCCTGGTGCCCTAAGGAAGTCTACCAGCACCCCTTCTTCGGCTATCCCCGGGTCAACAACGATATCGGCTACCTAGGCCGCACACACTGCTACCGCTTCCATCTCCAAGACCCCATCATATTCAAAAACTCCCTGCATGGCTCGATCGAACACGGCCACGCCAACAGCATGACCCTGGAACTGGCCACCGTGGCCTATTGGTACCAGAGCGAACCGCATAAATCCTTCCCCGCCCTGCCTGCCGCCAAAGACCGGATCCCCAAACCCAGCATCGGCTTCACCGATATCCACAAATGGCGTGCTGAATGGCGCAAAGCCCGCGGGAATGAAACCCTGTGGGGGAACGAATAAACACAACCCATTCTCTCCCCACACCCAGGTCTGGGCGTGGGGAGAATGGGTAGGAACGCAGGGAATTGGAGAGACACATGAAAAAATGGATCGCATTCATTCTAAGCATTTGGCTATGGACTGGGCTTCAGTCGGCCTTCACCCAAACGGTGTATGTCGTCGCGGATGAATTTGAGCAAATGGAAGTCTTGGACGCCTTCCTGCAAGCCAACGGGCCGTTCCGACTACACATCCTGGAACAAGCCGATTTCCCCAAGACCCTCCCCCCGGACACCACTGCCGTGATCGAGTTTGTGCATGGCCAATTATCAGACGCCATCGCGGCGACGATCATGGAATACACCCTGGGCGGGGGGCGTACGCTGGTGATTCACCACGGCCTTTCCTCCGGCAAAAAGAGCACCAAGGGCTGGTACAAATTTTTAGGGGTCAATTTGGACGCCAGCCCGGATTGCCCCCATCCCTATGGCTG
>JAVFAP010000070.1:0-10581 GCA_034002445.1 bacterium
ACCAAGGATGCGGATGGGAACCCAGCCTACACTCTGACCCTGCAAACCCGGGAACAACATATCCGGCGGGAAAAGGCGACTTCGAACATTTGCACCAACCAAGGCTTGTGCGCCTTGGCCGCAACCATTTACCTGGCCCTGATGGGGCCCAATGGCTTCCGCCGAGCGGCGGAATGCAGTGTGCGCCGGGCCCACCGGCTGCAAGAACTGCTGTGCAGCCTACCCGGGGTGCGGCTGGTCTTCAGTCAGCCCTTTTTCAACGAGTTTGTCCTGGCTCTGCCGATGCCGGTGTCCTCGTTTATCGACGAAGCGCATTCGCAGGGGATTCTGCCGGGCATCCGGCTGGCGCCGGGGGTGGCCGGGGAAAGCGAAAGCCTGCTGGTCTGTGCCACCGAGACAACCAGCCCGGCTGCGATCGAGCGCTATGGCGATGTGCTCCGTGGCGCGCTGGCCCGTTAACGGCCTTTGGAAAGGACCTTTTCATGCCTTTGGATGCTTTTGAACCCACACTCTTTGAACTCGATCACCAGGAAGAAGGCCGGGAATGGATTCCCACCGCTCGGCTGGGTGCCCGGTCCTTGGATGAAATGATCCCGGCGGACGCGCTGGCGGATGGGCTGCCGGATTTACCGGTGGTGCGCGAACTGGAAGTGGTACGCCACTTTACTCGCCTGTCCCGCCGCAATTTTAGCATTGACAGTGGTTTTTATCCGCTTGGCTCCTGCACCATGAAGTATAACCCCAAGGTGTGCGAAGCCTTGGCGGGGCTGCCCGGCTTTACCAATCTGCATCCCGATACCAGCCCCAACCTTGCGCAAGGGACCTTGGAGATGATGGGAGAGGTGGCCGACTTTCTGGCGCGACTGACCGGGATGCGCCAGGTAACCCTCAATCCCTGTGCGGGCGCGCATGGAGAGTTTTGCGGGATGCTGATGGTGCGGGCCTATCATGAGGCCCATGGAAACCACCGGGATGTGGTGCTGGTGCCCGATTCCGCCCATGGCACCAACCCGGCGACCGCGGCGATGGTGGGTTATAAAACCGTCGAAGTGAAATCCCTGCCGGATGGCTGTGTGGACCTGGACGACCTGAAAGCGAAACTGAATGACCGGGTGGCGGGGTTCATGCTGACCAATCCCAACACCCTGGGGCTTTTTGAAAAGAATATTATCCAGATTGCCCGCCTGGTCCACGACGCGGGGGCGCTGTTGTATTATGACGGGGCGAATTTAAACGCCATCAGTGGTATCGCCCGGCCGGGGGATATGGGGTTCGATGTGGTGCATATCAACGTGCACAAAACCTTCTCTACCCCACACGGCGGGGGCGGCCCTGGCGGTGGCCCGGTGGGGGTCAGCGAGAAACTACTCCCCTACCTGCCCGTGCCGGTGATCGAAAAAGGAGAAGATGGGTACCAGGTGGTTACCGAGCGGCCCCAGTCGATCGGCCGCCTCTCCACCTTTTTTGGCAACACCGGCATTCTGCTGAGGGCCTACATCTATATGCGCATGCACGGGTTGGAAGGCCTGCGCCGTAACAGTCAGTACGCGGTGTTGAACGCGCGTTATTGTCGCGCCAAACTGCAGGATCTGATCCCGGTGGAGATTGACGAGCCCACGCTGCATGAGTTTGTCCTGACCTTGAAGGACAAAAAGCGGTTTGGCGACCTTACGGCGATGGTGCTGGCCAAGAATCTACTGGACAAGGGGTTTCACGCGCCGACGGTGTATTTTCCCCTGATCGTGAAGGAAGCGTTAATGATCGAGCCCACTGAGACCGAATCGCAGCGCACCCTGGATGATTTTGTGGCGGCGGTCCAGGCCATCCTGGCCGCGTACCAGGAAGATCCGGAGACGATCCTGCACGCGCCGCACACCTTGCCGGTGAAACGGGTGGATGAAGTAACCGCCGCCCGGTATCCGGATCTGGTGTTCTCTAAACCGGGACAGTAACTCAATTCACCATTTTGATATTAAAAAAAGAGCCGCCGAGACCATCGCGGCTCTTTTTTGTATTCGCCTCTATTGGAATCCATTGATTCGACAAGACCCTCTGAGATCTGCCTTAAGTTTGTGCAGGATTATGGAGAAGAGCATTTTAGAATCGATGTAAATTCCCGCAGGCAAAAGGGCCTTTTTTGAGCGGTCTGGTTCGGGATGAATTTATCATTGAATCGTCTTGCCATTCTTCCTCTCGCAATCCTCCGGAATTGAGTGGGAGTTCGAATTCATTCTTTCAATAACGCGCGCAGTTGATCAAGGTCGGCCGCATGATGCGCGGGATCAAATCCAAAAGATTTTTCATACTCTGCAAGCGTTTTGATGCGCAATTCAAGTTCCTCCTTGAGGCCGCTGTATGGCGTTACGACAAAAATATT
This sequence comes from bacterium, assembly GCA_034002445.1. Taxonomy (GTDB): domain Bacteria; phylum Hinthialibacterota; class Hinthialibacteria; order Hinthialibacterales; family Hinthialibacteraceae; genus JAVFAP01. The sequence goes on from JAVFAP010000070.1 coordinate 2,378, forward strand.
GACATCTTCATAAGTGGTTTCTATTTTGACGCCTTTCTCGGTCAAGTGAAAAGGAACATCAGTGACACGATCCGAGCTGACACGCAAAATCTGTTTCGGTTGGCCCAGATAGTCTGGCAAGGGAAACGGAAGAGAGGCCATGCGGGGCGCACCGAATTCAAAAATTTTCTCTGTCAGGTTGGGCTGATAATTTAAATCCAAGGCGAAAAGCAACGCCCCTTTGGGACCCGATATGACAGATATGTCCCAATCCAACTGCCCCTGGTTAAGGATTCGTTCATAATGATAGGTGTCTCCTTCGAGATAGAATTCTTTTAGCAGATTGATCTCGCGACCAATCCTGGTGATAGGCTCAATCAGATCGGGGAACGCAAGAAGTGATTTTAAACTTAAGTTAAACCAATATAGGGAAGTGATTCGGGCCGCCAACGCATGATAAGTTTGCGCGCGGAGTTCGGCAGGGGTGGGGGCCGTTCGCCTTCGGCCCCCGTACCGGTCCCAGCCGTCATGGGCACCTTGAGACCAGTAGGCGATGGAGCTTGGGCGGTTGAGTTCGCGAAGGCTGCGGGTCATCGCGCCGATCGTTTCCAGGGGTGCACCCCAACTCAGACGTGTGGAACCCCAGCGTTCGTACATCCGCCAGGCATCCGCAGATGGCGCACATACCCGGTACGCATCGTAATGTGGATAATCGCATACACCCGCGTAAAAACGCCAGATTCTTTCTTCGCTATGGGTGACTGTCGTCGTCAATCTGGTTGACTGATATGGAGACAGTGCGTACCAAACCTCCATCGGTGGGACCGGGCGGCCCCCGCCGTATTGTGGTTCCCCCAAAAATTCAACGGCATGGATTTTTGGTAGCATCGCCTCGGTGTCGAAGTGTTCGAAGGGGGCGAGCTTATTAAAGAGTTTTAGCGGATAGCGCTGGTACAGGTCGTCATTATTGGTGTAGCCTGGAACATCAGCGAAATGCCCAGTATTGATGTGCATTCGCTTCAAGATTTTGAGATAGGGTTCAAAAGTCAGCGTATTTTTTCCCAGGATATTCGAAGCGATCCAGCCGCCGCTGATGTCGAATGCTTCTTTCTTGATACGCAGGTAAGCCCAGAGAGAAAATGACCGGTTTGCTGTGTCTGTCATTTTCACTTCCAATGCCCCATACGTCAGCGGCAGTGTTCCGGTATGGGCTCTCATGCCACCGCGACTGCCTGCTGGGATCATGCCATTCCTGGGAAATTTCTCTCCACTCTCTACCCATGTTTGGGGAGTGAGCACGCGCCAGGTTGTTGATTTCTCTGGCAGCCACAAGCGGCATGCTACAAGGCGGATCGGCTCATTCATGTTATTTGCGATATGGAAAAGACATTCGCTGGGAAAGATGCTTTGTTCTTGACCCAAATATGTCACCGATGAAATCCAAGCCTTGGGTTCATCGATCGTGACAATAAACGATGCAGAATTTACCCTCTCGTTGCTGGTGTTGCATTGAAAATCGGCAGCCGTACCGATACCCCATTCCTTGCGCTTTCCATTCCAACTCCATACGGTTAAGGCACCGGGGGGGAGTTGTAGATCTTGTCCGGCATACGCACTGGGGAAATCATGCCATGCCCATTGATCGGTCTGAAGCAGTTTCTCGGGGCTTTGTCCACGCAAATAGATTTTGCTCTCTGGGTTCAAAACAACTGGCTCTTCACCCTCGTTGCGGAGAAATATTTGGACTCGTGTACCCAAACTCCGGTCAGTCTCTTGGCGGTAGCGCATTTCGGTGGATTGGATATGTGGGATCACAGCAAGGCCTTCCAACTGGAGAGACTGGCTTATCGCGGAATGCCAAGGGTAACCAATGAGGAGAAGGAGATAGACAAAAGAATTGAGAATTTTAAGATTGTGCATGTTTTTAATCTTTCTGGTTTTCAGAGATGGACATGTCCTGAAAATCTGCACGTGAGGTCAATGTATCCTGGCCATCCCATCTGTCGAGCCAATCTTGAATCATCTAACTATGAGGGATAGGTTTCTCCTCCATCGTTTGCTTTTTCAGTATGACCCGTGCTGATTTCCAGTATAATTCTAAATTCTGGTCGAGGCCAAGGCAATCGTTGGATCTGACCATAGGTCTGTGGTTTGGAGTCCATTCTGCAATCCCGAAAAACGGCGCATTGTCAAGTCGTCGAATATCCATGATCTACCCGATGTACATGGTAGTCGTTGATGGCAGTGGGGTTCAAAAGGTGGGGGTGTCGAGGGGTAGGGGAGGTGGCAGAGTGAGTTTCGCGCTTGCGGCGCTTTGCGGGCACAGGACGGATGGAGCTGAGGCCCACCCCGCGTGGGGGGAGAACAACTTTTTTGCGCAGGGTGGGCGGGATTGCTAGGATCGGTCTTATTTGGGTTTGTAGAAGCGCACAATTTCCTCGCGGTTGTTGCGGGGAATTTGGGGATCGACTGGGCGGCAGTAATCGCGGATGGCCTGGTGCAGGACCGGGACACAATAGAACACATGGCGGATGTCGGCCAGGATGAGGGGGATTTCTCGGTTCATGATTTTGCGGCGCAGGTCGAGGAAAAGCGCGATCATGGGGTATTTTTGGGGTAACTCGGGGCGGCTCTGGAAAAGGGTATCCAAGTCATAGATGGCCTGGGTGCTATAGTAGTTGGTGTCGAATAGCCATTTCTTTTCTTGATTGTCGTAGAGGTAGAGCAGGTTGGTGGGAATATCCAGGCTCAGGTTCTCTTCCGCGACGCATTTTTTCCACTCATTGAAGAAGGCGGCGCCCAGGATAAGATCGGACGCGGCGTTGTTGGCGATCTTGCGCATGGCGGTGAAGGCGTAGGCCGGCGCGGAAAGAATCTCTTGGTCTTCGGTGCAGTTGAACTGGATATAATTGGCTATACGCATCATGGTGTTGTGGTCCAGTTCATAGGCGCCGCCGGGACCGGAGGTGTTGCCCCAGGTCATCCCGAGCAGGCCGATGGGCTTCATCAACAGCGCGGGGAGGAAAAGAGTCAGCAGCAAGACGGCCTTGCCTGTTTCGGTGGCGTTGCGGAACAAGACCCGGGGAGCGAAGGACAGGCCTGACGCCGCTAGCAGGGTGACGAAAAAGTAGGCGGAAAAGACCGCGACCGCCGGCACGCCCAGGGTGAAGATGTATTCCACGGTTCCCCCCTTGGTCACGAAGATGATGGACCCGAGCGAAAAGATTCCCCACCACAGCAAGTAGTCCTTGGCAAACGGTTTTTCGTCATCACCGGCGAACAAGAACATCCCAGCGATGGCCGCGAAGACAAAGCCCCCTTCGTAATAGAGAATATCGCCGCCCTCGGTGTAGAGTTTGTCGATGAAATAACGGAGTGCCAGGGTCCATTCGTCGGGGTAGGTGCCCACTTGGCGGTGGAAGACATGCTCGATATATTGGCCGTGGCTGTAGAAGAACATCAGGATGAACATCGTCGAGCCGGTCAGGACCAAGACCAGGGAATAGCGCCAGAAGAAGGGCCGGAAACTCCACCAAACAAAAAACCACTGCAAGGCGATATAGGGCAGGGCGGTCATGTTGACATAGCCCCCCAGGGCCGAGACGACCGCGGAGACGTAAAGGGCGGCCGAGGGGCGTTTTCGGCTCATGGCGGTGAGAAAGAGGAGCAAATTGAAACTCTGAAAGAGGATCAACAGCGGCTCGGACTGGTAGCCAGTGGACCACCACACCCCTTCCGGCAAGAACAGGTAGATCGCCCCTGCCAACGAGGCGATGGTGGCGTTGCGGAAGATGCGAAGGGCGATTCCCAGTACGCAGCAGGCAATGAGGACATGCTGAACAACCTGCCAAACGCGCACCAGGATGGGATCGCCCTGCGACAGGGAGAGCAGAAAACTCCCGAGAAAGAGGTGGAGGGGGGGCTGGGGGCTGGGGACATCGCGGTACAGGATTTCCCCCAACGCCAAGCGCCAGGAGATGTAGAGGTAGTTCCCGTCGCCAAAATCGATGTATTTATAGTCGATGATACGCAGGGCGTAAACCATGTAGACCAAGATCGCGGTCAGGAAGAAAAAGAGGGTTATCAATGGGAACGAATACGGAGGGTGGAGCGCGTCTTTTGAGGCTGTTTTCTCAGGAACGGAGGGTGTGCTGGAGTCGTTGATGAGGATGTCTACCATCGAGAGAATCCTTTCTGAGTGGGCGGGGAATCGAGCCCGGCTAAAAGAGTTGAAAATTTTTTGTTCTAAAGTCCATGATTTTATAGGTTTTTAGAAAAAAATGCGCTATGATATGCCCCAAACCGAAAATTTTTCTGCCGGCCCCCTCCGTCTGGGTTCGAATCGGCCGAAAAAAAAAGGAGAAAAAAATTTTTTTGGCTGCCCCCAAAAGAGGGGAAAAGACTAGATATGGGGGGATTCTAGCCCGATTGCCCTATAAACGGGATTCCAATAGAGGAAAATGGGGGAAGAATGTGGGTGATCCCTTAAAGTTTTTCGTAAAGTGAGTTGACAAAACTCATGAAATATGTGTAACTTGCTAAAGAGAATGCGAGAAAAGACGAAAAATACCGTGGAACCGTTTTTTCTTGACATTGAAGTCCATATCCATTATGTAATATAATACACGCGCCCGTTTGGATTCCAGGAACGGGAAAGCGGGAGCATTGATGGAGTACAAAGGCTCGTTCATCCGTGAGTGGTTGGCCCGTGCCTTTAAAATAAATCTAAAAAACCAGGAAACAAGTGTTCGGGAGAGGAGCAAATAACCCCATGAGTCGAACATTCCAAGTCTGTGTCACATTCGCGTTATTCGTCTGTCTTATCGCCTCATCCACTATGGCTGCAACTGGGAAGAATTCGTTTAAATCCGCCAACCCAGCGCTGGTGAAGAGCGCGATGGGTATCGATACCACTGGGCATATCCGTGCGGTCTATGATGAAAATATGGATGTTTCTCAAAATCCCCTTTTCTCGGTGGACGCCAATGGTGTACCTATTCAGTACTATGACCCCGCCAATCCCTATTTTTTAGGGTTTGACGTATACCGGGATCTGGAACTGATCGCGGATCCCCAAGGGGATGTGATTGGATTCTTCGGGTTGGACAAGTATGCGGCGGTCCATCCCTTCACTATTACCGGGCCCAGTTTCAACTATGCCGAGACGTTGGCCAGTTTCAATGCCGCGCTGCCCGAACAAAACCGGGTTTTTCTCCCCTTCTTCGGGGCGTTTATCGACGGCAAATTTGTGGGGTTGGATCTGGATGTGCTGGGGATCACCCTGTTCACTGGGGCGGATAACGGGATCGCCCGGGATATCGAAGTCGCGGTGGACTGGCGTTCCGCCACGAACGCGTTCCAAGGGTATTACATCCTGGATGCGTTTGGCGGGATTCACTATCTGAACAACCCCGAAGTGTTGGCCCTGTTCCAGAAGGATGGCTTGCGTGAACCCACCAACGTCCGCCTGGCTGACTCCGCGGGAAATCCAGTGATCACCGAGCCGCTGGGCTATGAGAAATTTTTTGAAATTTTTAATTTCCGGGCTCGCTACGTGGTTGATTATACCGGTATCAGCCCCACCGATGACGATTTGGAGCGGGCTCTGCCTCCCTATTTCCCCGGTTTTCCCATTGCCCGCGATCTGGAAGTGATGGTGCGCTGGCAGCAAATGACCGAACCGGGCGCGACCACAGACTTGGTGCAGCAATCCCAGGCGAGTGAAGCGGTGGCGCAGGGTTTGGGTGTCGATACCAGTACCCTCTTCACCCCTATTGCGATCAATCCCAACCGGAACAACATCAGTTATGCCGAGTTTACACCTCAGGTAGCGGTAACCTCCGGGTATGCCATTCTGGATGGTTTTGGTGGCGTGCATACGTTGTTGGAAGATCAGCAAGGCAACCCCATTCCCGCGCCGTGGGAAAATGTATTGACCGGGGCCATGGATCCCTCGGTGGACGCACCATACTTCTCGAACGCCGATATCGCGGTGGATGTGGAAATCATGCCGAAAAATGGCGGGTTCTGCATCTTGACGCGGACGGGTCAGGTTTTCGTGGTGAACAACACCGGGACGACAGCGGCAGACAATTTTGTGCAGCCGGGGATCGAAAATGATCTCCCCCTGTTCGGGTTTGATCTGGCTCGCGACCTGACCTTGGTGCCCAATGAAGAAGGCAAGATTGTCGGGATGTATGTCCTGGACCGTTTCGGCACCATCCACACCGCAGGGAAAGTACCCGCGCTGCCGAACCAGTTGCTGTACTTCCGCACCGGGAACTCGCTGGATCTCGAGGTGAACCCCATCACCTATCCCATCACCGACGCGTTTCAGTTTGCGGAGTGATGACTCTTTCTGAGTGTACCCATCAGGCCGGCGGGATTCTCGCCGGCCTGGTTTTTTTCCCCTGATGGAGTTGGATTTCGGGCGGCGGATAGATATTCTATGTAGAACGAGGAAGGGTCGAGGCCGCTGTTGAAGACGGGGCCTGCCTGTTTCTTCTCTTGACAGAGAGGCCGCGGGATATTTTTAATAGACTAATTCTAAGACAATACGGGACCGAATATGAAAAATCGTGATGAAAAGTTCGCTTCTTTTTCGCTGACCTTCGATGATGTGCTTCTTCTGCCCGGGTATTCGGAGGTATTGCCCAACGAGGTTGATGTGACCACCCGGTTCGCGGGGGATATCAACCTGTCCATTCCCCTCTGTTCCTCGGCGATGGATACCGTAACCGAATCCCGTTTGGCCATCGCCTTGGCGCAGGAAGGGGGGATGGGGGTGATTCATAAGAATATGTCGATCGAGGATCAGGCGGCGGAAGTGGACCGGGTGAAGCGGTCGGAAAGCGGCATGATCGTGGATCCGATCACCCTGGGCCCCAGGGCGACGATCGGCGAAGCGTTGCGGCTGATGTCGCGTTTTCATATTTCGGGGATCCCTATCACGGAGAACGGTCGCCTGGTGGGCATCTTGACCAACCGGGACTTGCGTTTTGTTACCGATGAAGCCGAATTCATCGATGTCTATATGACGAAGAATGATTTGGTCACGGCCAAAGTGGGGACGACACTGGAAGAAGCGGAAAAAGAGCTGCACAAACATCGGATCGAAAAATTGCCCGTTGTGGATGACGAGGGTTATTTGAAGGGATTGATCACGATCAAGGACATCGAGAAGAAACGCCGTTTCCCCAACGCCTGCAAGGATAGCCTGGGCCGCCTGCGGGTCGCGGCGGCGATCGGGGTCAGCGAGAGTGAAACCGGAGACCGGGCCGCCGCCTTACTGGAAGCGGGGGTGGATGCCCTGGTGGTCGATACCGCGCATGGCTATACCAAGCGGGTGGCCGAGGCGGTGCGGCGGTTGAAGAAACTCTATCCCCAAGTGGTCGTCGTGGCGGGGAATGTGGCGACGGCGGATGGCGCCAAGTTCCTCTGTGATCATGGCGCGGACGCGGTCAAAGTGGGGATGGGCCCCGGCTCCATCTGTACGACGCGCGTGGTCAGCGGGGCGGGCGTGCCTCAAATTACAGCAGTCTATAACTGTGCCTGCGCGATGGAATCGTATAACATTCCCCTGATCGCGGATGGGGGGATTAAATTTTCCGGCGATATTGGGAAGGCATTGGCCGCGGGTGCCAATTCCGTGATGATCGGCAGCCTTTTTGCCGGGACCGAGGAAGCGCCTGGAGAAACCGTGATTTACGAAGGCCGGACGTTCAAGGTTTACCGCGGCATGGGTTCGCTGGGGGCGATGCAGCAAGGCAGCAAGGAACGCTATGGCCAGGAAGGGACGAAAGATCCGCAAAAACTCGTACCCGAAGGCATCGAGGGCCGGGTGCCTTATAAAGGCAATCTCTCGGGGTATGTACTGCAACTGATTGGTGGCTTGCGCGCCGGGATGGGCTACTGCGGTTGCCGCACCATCCAGGAGCTGCACGAAAACGCCCAGTTTACCCAAATCACCCAAGCCAGTCTACAAGAAAGCCACCCCCACGATATTGTTATTACCAAGGAAGCCCCGAACTATCGGTTGTAACAACTCCCACTGATTTCGGGGGATTCGCCACAAAACCAAAACATATGGGGATTAACAAGTGGGATCGACCAGATTGCAACCTTAGCCATAACAAACTGTGTGAAGGGGAGTAGAATGCGTTGGCAGGTGTGTCTTTTTTTTATTGTATTTGTAATTCATGTTCAAGCCCAAATAGGAGAACTGG
>JAVFAP010000071.1:0-10581 GCA_034002445.1 bacterium
CGGGTATTGGGCTTGGAGGCCTGTGCCGCTTGGGGCTGGGGTTTGCCTTGTGGCTGAGCCTTGGGGTTGGGGACAGCGCCTGGCCTCCGGTTGCATTGCTCCGCCAAGCCCATCATCTGCTGCACCGATTCCTGGTAGGGTTGGGGGGCGTAAATGCCTTGCTTTAAAAAGAGGTTGATCGATTGCACCATGTTCATGGCCAGATCGATCTCGGGATTGGAGCCTTTTTGATACGCTCCAATGTTGATCAAATCTTCCGCGTCGCGATAGGTCGAGGTGACTTCGCAGATTCGCCGTGCCGCCATCACCTGCTCTTCGGGCACGATATCCACCATGACACGGCTGATGCTTTGCAGAATATCCACCGAAGGGTAGTGGTTTTTATGCGCCAGGGCCCGGGAAAGCACAATGTGCCCATCCAGAATCCCGCGCACCGCGTCGGCGACCGGTTCGTTCATGTCATCGCCTTCAACCAGCACGGTAAACAAACCAGTGATGGATCCTTCATGAGGTGAGGTGCCTGCCCGTTCTAAAAAGGCGGGCAACAATGCGAAAACCGAGGGCGTGTATCCCCGCGTGGTGGGCGGTTCGCCCGCCGCCAGCCCCACTTCCCGCTGCGCCATGGCCATCCGGGTGGTGGAGTCCATCATGAACAGCACGTTTTTCCCCTGGTCGCGGAAATATTCGGCGATGGTCATGGCGGTCAGCGCCCCTTTGACCCGCAACAGCGGCGGCTTGTCGCTGGTCGCGACCACTAGCACGCTGCGCGCGACTCCCTCCGGTCCCAAGTCTTTTTCAATAAATTCGCGCACCTCGCGGCCCCGCTCGCCGATCAAGGCGATGACGTTGACATCCGCTTCGGTGTTTCGCGCGATCATCCCCATCAGCGTGCTTTTACCCACCCCGCTCCCGGCAAAGACACCGATCCGCTGTCCCTTCCCCCAGGTGAGGATGGAGTCGATCACTTTTACCCCCGTGGATAAGGGGTCCGTGATACGTTGGCGGGTTACCGCGTCCGGGGGCTTGGCGTAGATGGACCGCACTTCATGCGTTCGGGGCGCGCTTTTGAGGTCGATGGGATGGCCCAAGCCATCCAAAATGCGGCCTAAAAGACCCTCTCCGCAGCGGACATGGACCGGTCCGCCCGAGGAAATCACTTCGCAGCCGGGGCGAATGCCGGTGATATCGCCAAACGCCATCAGGATGACATGCCCGGAACGGAATCCCACGATTTCGGCGGGGATGGGGTTGTGCCGGTCGGAAGGGTAGATATACACCAAGTCCCCCACCGCCCCTCCGGGACCGCGGGACAGAATCACCACACCCACCAGCTCATCGACATAGCCGCGCTGGCGGATGGGTTTGGTTAGGGACACCGCGAAACGCAGGGTTTCCCAATCGATTTGGGGGATGTTAAATTTCATAACCAGTATCTTTATTGGGTTGGATTGAAGGGCGTTCAAGGACCGATTGTCAAATACCCCGCCGGGTGGTGTCAGGAAGATCCAATGCTTTCGTTGAAAATTTCCAGTTGCTTATCGATACGGCCATCGATGCCGCCGGTACCCGATTCAATCATCACACCCCCGCGCTGGACACGGGGATCGATCTCGATACGTACCTTTTCGATATCATCATACAGCCGGGTGAATTCCGGAGCCCAGGCTTCGATTTTCGTCTTGTCTTCCGGGTGGATCAGGATGCGGATGGATTGGCGGTCGGCGGCCAAGCCGATGCACTTCTTAGTGATCCGCACCACGATTTCATCATCCTCTTCAATTTTCGCCTGGATCACCCGGGCAACGATTTCACGCACCAGGGATTTAATCTCCTGCTCTTGGTTAGCAAACAGGCCTTCCAGGATTTTTTGCCCTTCCACAGTCATGGTTTTGAGATCCTGCACCAGGCCCGCGATGGTTTTTCGCGCTTGCTCTTCCCCCTTGGCTTTCCCTTCGATCATGCCTTTTTGCGCGGCATCTTCTTTTATCTGATTGGCTTCGGCGGTGGCGGTTTGGATGACTTGGTTGGCTTCCTGCTTGGCCTGTTCGATCAAATGCTGAACTTCCCTCTGCGCCGCTTCGATGATCTGTTCCGCCTCGCTTTGAGCGGAAATGAGGATGTCCATTGCGTCTTCTTCCGCATGGCGGATCACTTTTTCCCGCTCCACCACGCGGTACGGTTTTTCAATTTGGATATTTGGGGCTTTGATGATCCGGGCCATAAGGGGTGGAAATCTCTATTTCAGTTTGGTTTGGGGAACTGGGGTAAATGTCAACTGATCCAGATCCTTCAGCGAAGTGTAAATCCGTCCGCCGCTTTTTTCGATCCAATATTGTACTTGCAGATTGACCAGCACACCATCGTTTTCGCCGCTGCGGCGAAAATCGCCCCGGTAGCCATTGATCACCTTGCTCCCCAGGGCGAACGCGCAACCGATCTCGGACGCGGTCCCCGAATCCACATCGGACCCATCCAGCACCGCCAGCACACCCTGGCAAGACCGTAGTAACGAATAATTGCGCTCGGCCATTTGCATCGAGATCGAGTGCAGGGCCTTTTCGCGCTTGCTTTGATCCGGCAGATGCATTGCTTCGGTCAGGAGGCGTTCCAGATCGGGCGAGGCGGCCCAGGGATCAACTGGCTCAAACTGCAAAGAAACCAATTTTTGTTGCAACCTGGATATAAATGGTCTTGAACTTTCCATAAAGCCAAGCGGTGAGGCCAGGAACACTTTCATACTCTGTCTCCATCGTTCGATACCATGCGGTCAGTTCAAAGGAATTTTTCGTTTGGGCTGCGTGAGATCGTGATTTCACCATCTTCTTCCATTTTCCGGATCGTCGAAATGATCTTTTGTTGGGATTCTTCGACTTTTGATACCCGGACGGGGCCCATCAGTTCCATGTCCTCTTGTAACATGCGTGCTGCACGGATCGACATGTTCTTCATGATTTGTTTTTTGACGCCGTCATTCGCTCCTTTGAGCGCGGTGGCGAGTTCTTTGTTATCCACGCGGAACAGCATTTTCTGAACGCTATGGTCATCCAGCCTTTCCAGATCATCAAAGGTAATGAGTTTCTTCTTGACTTCATTGGCGATGAGCGGTTCTTGCTGTTCCATGCTGGCCAGTAAAGCCTTCTGGGTTCTCTGATCGATGTGATCCAGCAGTTCGGCCAAGGTTTCCACCCCACCCGCGATGGTGGTTTCTTGGGCGAGGATCGAAGAAAATTTCTTTTCCATCACCCGCTCCACATCCGCGATGATCTCGGGGCTGGTTTCCTTCATGGTGGCGATCCGCAGCGAGACCTCGCTTTGCATCTCCGGATCGAGAGAGGCCATCACCAAGGCCGCTTGATCATAGTGCAGATGCGAGAGGACCAGCGCGATGGTTTGGGGATGTTCATTCTGGACAAAACGACAAAGCACGGTTGGATCCAGATGTTTCAAAAAATCAAAGGGCTTGGTGTTGAATACCCCTTGCAAGCGCTGCAGAATTTCCATCGACTTGCCCGGCCCCAGAGCCCGCTCCAGAATCTGCCGGGCGGTGGTGATGCCACCGTGAGCGACATATTGCTTCGCCATGCAGGTGTGGTAGAACTCCTCGATCACCTGCGCGATCAGTTCAGGCGTGACACGGCCGGAATTGGCTATTTCAATGGTAATCAGTTCGATCTCTTTATCGGAAAGATTCCGGTAAATTTCCGCCGCGATCTCCGGCCCCAATGCGATCATGAGCACCGCGGCTTTTTTAAGTCCGGTCAAAGGCACGGATTGTTTAATCGGCGGCACGTCTGGTTCTCCTCAACCTCATTGAACTTAGGTCATCCCTGGGGGATGGCTTGGGCTGGTTGTCAGGCCCCATCAGCCGCTCAGCCACGCTTTGATGATTGCCGCTACCTCTTCCGGCTTTTCCGACGCGTAATTGATGACATGCTCTTGCATCTTCAACCGGCGCTGTTCTTCCGCGGGCAGGCTGGCGATGTCTCCAAATTCAGAAAGCCCCAATTGAGACAGCGACAGTTCCCTGGCCTCGGTGACTGGTTCGATGGGCACCTCTTCCTCGCTGATTTCGTGTTCCACTTCCTTGGCCGCAAAGGCACGCTGGAAGAAGGTATAGGCAAAATAGGCCAGAACCAAGAGCAACAGCAAGGGAAGGAGAGAAGACAAGGCGGTTTGGGTATTGGACCACATCTGTTCTCGCGCCAATTGTTTTTCCAGCGATTCGTCAAAGGGTAATTGGGTCAGGGTGAATTCCAACTGGGTGCTGGGGATATTCAACGCGCTGCGGAGTGTGGTTTCAATCTGGGTGAGACGGTCTGGATCGAAAGCCACTTTTTCGCCGTTTTCGTTCTCCACATAGTTGATCAACACACTGACGGTTATTTCCTTGGCATCGCCTACCCCGTTTTTGGTTTCGATCTTATCCCACGGGTATTGGTAATTGGTGATGGTTTCGGTGATACTGGAGTTTTCCTGTTCGCCTTCCGCGCCGATGCCGGTATCCTGGACATTGGAGGAAATCCCGGGAGGCCCGGCGATGCCTTGCGTCTTGCTGATTTCCTCGTAGGTTTTTTCGCTGATGGGGGCTTGATTGTCAGATAGGATGTTGATGCTCATCTGTGATTTTTCGGTCCAGTCCATCTTGGCCGTCACTTGCACCTGGTAGTTGTCTGGGCCGACGATCCGTTCCAGTTGCTGGTCTAACTTCTGCCGCAGGATGTTCTCGTACTCAAGTTGGTATTCCAACTGCTTGCTGGTGCGCAGAACATTGGAATTGGCGTCGCTTTCCTCGCTGATGATCCGGTTGCGTTCATCTACCACCACCACGCTGTTGGGTTCCAATTTCTCGATGGAGTAGGCCACCAGGCGCTGGATTCCCTCCACATCTTTTTTTGTTAGATTGCCGCGGGAAATGACTTTGACCGATGCCGACGGAGCGGTTCGGTCTTCCTTGAAAAGCGCGGGTTTGGGGATATTCAGTTTGACAAGCGCGTTCTGAATGGTGGGCGACTCGGCGATCATCTTGGCCAGTTCGTTTTCCAGCGCGCGTTTGCTTTGAAAATCGAACATCCGTTCCGTCATGCCTAGACGGGTTTCATCGAAGAGTTCGGCCCCAGGGCCAAAATCCCGCGAGAGTAAATTCTCCCCCGCCAATTGCAGCGCGGCGCGCGCCCGGTCTTTTTTATCGACTTTGATGTAATTCATCCCGGCTTCATACTTGATTCCAGTCGAATCCAGGTTGGTGGTGATCTGCTGCAACTGGGCCATGTCCTCGGAGGTAATCAACGTGACCCACTGGGGGCGGCTGGCCAGGTATACCGCCAGAATCATGGTGATCAGCAGCAGGACCGGCGTGGCGACGAAGAGCACCTTTTGCTGGGGATTCAACTGCCCCCAGATCCGCCCTACTTGTTCTTTGAATTGCTGCAGGAACTCATTCATCGTACGCACCTCCCGCCGGGTGGGTCACTGAAGTGGTCGCCAGGAAGCGCTCGCTTTGATTTTTATGGAATTGGTGAAGCCCAAACACGACCAACTGCCGGATGCCATTGACATCGGAGGGCGTCAAGGAGGACCGGGGGACCACCTGGACATCGGCGGCTGGGGGACTGGCCTCCGCCGCTTGGGTTGGGGTTGGAACGGCTAACGCGATTTTGATATCCGCAATTTTTACAGAACCTTGTTTGAGCAGGCGCTCCAACTGATTCTCCAGGGATTGATAGGTTCCAGGATCGGCTTTCGCGGGCAGGGAACTGGTGCTTTGAGGGCTAAGATGAATCCCATCGACCAACATATTGTTACAAGCGAGAGCGAAAATGGCTTGAGAATGGTATTGAGGGGCCACCGTGATGGAATCCGATCCCATCTCATAGTCGATCCCTGTCCGGTCGAGGCATTGGGTGATTTCAGGCAGGTGACGGCTGTCGCTGCAATCGAACAAGATGATTTGTTGGCGGTTTTTCAATAAGAGAACGATACAGAGCAACAGACACAGCACCAGAAAATTGAAGCCGAGAATCAAGTTTTTCTGGCGCAGGGTCAACAATGGGGCCCCAGAAAAAATTGGTGCACTCACGCCACGGACAAACTGAAACATACATGCCTCCGGTATTCCCTTTGGCGTAGGAGGCCGGGCTCTGCTCTATCCTGAAGAGATGGCAGCATAACAGCAAATAAGGAACAAGACGTCTTCTTCTCTGTGGTTGCTATCAAACAGGGAACGGCGAATTCTACTGAATGATGGGGCTTGGTTCTGGATTCAGATTGTCGGGTTGTTTGATCAAGCCCATCCCGATCAAGGAACGTTGAATGGCTTCACATTCATTCTGTTCGATGCAAATGGTGTTGCTTTCAAGGATGACGCTGTAATCGATGCCTTGCGATTCTAAAAAGTGCTCTACCTCAATGAGTTCTGCGGGATTCCTGGAAGAAAATAGGGGAACCATGGTCGAGGAGGTATCCCGTGTGAACACGAAAAGCAATAAGACCCAAGTGAGAAAAGGGATCATCCATAAGAGGAGAGTGATTTTCCGCCGATCCAGCGAGGATGATTTGGATAAAGATTGCGCATCGATTGGTTGCATGAATGGTGGTTCCTGGTTTTTCATTTTCACAGAAAAAGTGACGTGTTGTGTTATTGCCAGAGAAACAACAGGAGGCAGCGTGATGAAGACCTTGATGCCACAATCGGCAAAAAGAATTCTTTACCCGCGGACCCTGTTTCCCTCAACCCGGTGATACCCGATGCAAGAGAACAAACAAGGAATGCTCATCCCATCCGAAACAGGCGGATGAACCGTCTTGTTTGGGCTCTTATGCCAGGGAATGAATATAAATATTGCGAATCTATCATACCAATCCCTCCAAAAAAAGCAATACAACCCTCTATAAAAGCTAATTTTAAGTGCTTTAAACTGGAGTTCGCTTTAACTCGTTGAAGGCTTGCAGCAGAGAATTGCGGATCTGCATGAGCAAACTGAAGGCCACACTGGCTTCTTCGGTCGCGACCATTACTTCATGCACGCTGCTGATTTCACCTGTCACCAGCTTCTGAATCTTGTTGTTGGCCTGGCTTTGCATGGCGTCCACTTCGTTGATGGAAGTCTTCAACAGGTCCGCAAACGAATTACCTGGCTCTGACGGTGCTTTCACGCCGAGCGCCCCAGGAATTCCCTGGTCTGCCGGGCCGGGACCGTAGGGCCCAACCGGGGCTCCACCCAGTGGATCAACCATGGTATGCTCCTTCTGAATTAGTTCCCTTGCCGATAAACGAACGCCGGACAGGTAAAAATGTCCGGCTGACGGCATTTAGAGGGTAAAAGTTGCCGCTTGGGAGGTAATTACCTCTTCGGCGGTTCGGTTCTGTTTTGTTGAAAGATCATTTGCATCATCTGATGCGCTTGCATGGTGTCGGCGAACGCGTTTTTCGCCGCGTTCATCACTTGGTCCATCTCCTCATAACTGGGAGGAGCGGCCTCCGCCACCTGGTCCGCTTCCTGTTTGATCTGGCCCAAGGTCTTCTTCAGGGTTTCCTGAAACGACACCGAACCTTCCGCTTGGGCCGGGGGCGCGGAATCCGGCTTTTTGCTTGGTTCAATTGCCCCGATATTCGGGGGTGGAATGGGGATGAAAAAATCGGTCATGACCTCTCCATCTTTCTAAAAACACGGTTCAATTATCGTCCACCAATTTGCAGCGCCCTCTGTTCCATCTGTTTAAACGAATTCAAGGCAGTTACGTTGGCTTCATACGCACGAGAGGCGTCGATCATGTTTACCATCTCGGTGGTTACATTAATGTTGGGCCGCAACACCATGCCGTTGGCGTCTGCGAAAGGATGGCCGGGGTCATAGATGCGGATAAACGCATTTTCCGACTGATCTTCCGCGATGCGCTGGACATTGACGCCGCTGCCGATGGTTCGTTCCAGGCGACGGCGCGCAGTGGTTAGGGAGTCGGCGAAAGTCTGGCCCGTGGCTTCAAACACCACCTCCCGCCGCCGATAGGGAGAGCCTTCCGCCGTAACCATGGTGTTGGCGTTCGCGATGTTGTTGGCGATCACATCCATGCGGATGCGCTGGGCGGTCATCCCACTGGCGCAAATCCCATAACTCATTCTAACACTCCTTTGCTTTTATGCCATGTCTCTCCCAGTGTTGGCCGGCACGCCAGGAAACGGCTTACTTGATCTGGGCTTCGATCACTTTTTTCAGCCCTGAGTATTTACGGGTCAGCAGTTCGGTAAACTGAACGTTCCTCTCCGACGTTTCCGCCATGGCCGCCATTTCCTGATCGATGTTGACATTGTTTTTATCCGCCCGAAACCGGGTTTTATTATCGATATCCGCCCGGGCGTGCATGGCCGCGATCTCCTGCGGACCCCCGATGATGAAATGGCGGTCATCGGTTCGCCGCCCGATAATCCCGTTGCCACGCAGAACCCGCTTGAGCTGGTCCTCAAAATTCACGGTTGCGCGCTGGTAATTGGGGGTATCCACGTTTGCGATATTGTTGGCGATCGCTTCATGGCGGAGGTTGGTCCCCTCGATCCCTTTTTTCAGCACGTTGAGCGTTGTGTTGTTGAAAATGCTGCCGATCATCATGGTTTTGTACCTATCGATGTAAACTCGTCTCTGGAATAAGCAAATTCCATTCCAGTACAACAGCCGTGCCATTCGTGGAGTTTTTCGAGATTTCTGCCCAGGATGGATCCGGGGAAGGGCAAACTTTGCCTGTTGGGGTAAGGAGGCGTTTTGATCAGGGCTTGATATCGGCCAGTTCGTTGCGACTGTTGACCCGGCTGATGATGTTGTCGATGTAGGTCTTGGCTTCCTGCAACTTGTCTGGGATATTGGTTTGGCCCACCCGACGGTAGTGATTTTCCGCATCCTTCAAATACCGGTTCCATAGGGCCTCATCCCCATTTTTTAGATAAAAATTGGCCTTTTCTTCAAAGGCTTGCCCCAGCAGAATCAGGGCTTGGGCGAATTGGGTGGGGTTGTCCATGGAGGTTTCGGTGATATTGGATAGCGCGGTAATGGCATCATCGATGTAGGTGATATTCTGTTGGGCCTGGGGATCCGTGCGCTGGAGCTGGAGCAACGCCTGCCCGATGCGGTAATAGATCATGCCCTTGCGGGGATAATTGGTATTCGAGGCAAGAAAGGCTTGATAGTTGTTCACCGCTTCCTGGTAATTGGGCACCGGCAATGAAAGACTCCCCAATTCGTAATAAAGGTTACCGATTTCCCGCTGGGCGTCCGGATCGCTGGGGATGCTTCGGTTTTCGGCGTTCAAGGGGTAACTTTTAATGAGATTCTTGTATGCGTCCAGGGCCAGATTCAATTTGGCAACCCGGTCTTCTCCACTGTAGGACGAGGCTTCGCGGTAGTACGAATCCGCTAGCCGTTTCATGGCTTCGAAGCCTGGTCCCTGCTCGATCGGTCGGTTGGTCCGCAGGGCACGCTCGACGGCTTTTTCATTGGGCGGCGGATATTCTCCGGCGATACGGCTGTACCATTCCCGCGCTTGGTCGTATGAATAGCGGTTGAGGTACGCCTCTGCCAGTTTCATGCTCACCCGGGCATTGGTATCGTCGAAGGAATTGGAGAGATACTCCCTGTAAATCCGGATGGCGTCGCCATAGTTGGCTAATAGCACGTGGATATCCCCCAGCGTTTCCATGGCCTGGGGGATGTGGGGTTGGGCAACCCGGTTATCCCGGTACTTCTCCAACGCCTCGGAAAGGTATTGCTGCGCTTCCTTGTACGAGCCCGCTTTGAAGGCGCAATGGCCCCGGTTGAACATGATTTGGATCAGGTATTCTTCGTTCTGTGAGTCCTTGTACTTGGAACGATCGCGGGAATCGATCGCGTTGCGGTATTGTATGACGGCGGTGGAAAACAGATTTTTGGCCTTCTCGCGGAGAGTGGCTTGGTCCTGGGGGCTGGTATTGGCGGAGTTCTCCTGGGTTTTGAACTGGGCCAGCAGTTCATCCCCATATTTCTCGCAGGCCTGCCCATACCAGAAATAGGTCAAGTAGGTGTAGTCACTTTCGGGGTACCGCTTGACGGCCTCCTCAAAGCGGCGGATGGCTTCGTCGTATTTTTGATCGACAAAGAAATACGCGTTGATCAGGCGAATCTCTGCCAAATGGCTGATATTTCCCTTTTCCCCATAAAAGGGATCGAGATCCAGCGCGTTGCGGTAGAATTCTTTCACCTGGGTGTAATTCCCATCCCCGGTGTCGCTGGCGATCTTCCACGCCGCGTGACCCATTAAATAGTTGGTTTTGGCTTGGATCGGTGGATTGGGGGTGAGGGTGGCGTTTAATAACGTCTCCCCGGCCGCGATGGTGGCGGGATAATCGCGCAGGATAAAATGAGTTTCGGCGTTGTTGTAAAGAACGTCCTGGTGCTGTGTATCCTCCAAGACATCTGGATGCGCAACGATGTCTTTGTATAAGGCTTGCGCCTTGGCGATGGTATCACGGGTAGACGCTTCCGCTTTCTTGGCGGCGTCCGTCAGGGTTTGTTTGTACTCCACCCCATCCGGATAAGGCTCGGCGGCTTCTTCGCTTTC
>JAVFAP010000072.1:0-10519 GCA_034002445.1 bacterium
GCACCAAACGAGGATTGACAACATGTCCAGGCAATTTGGCAGTGAGCACAGATGCCTGCATTGATCATCCAGGACGAAGATACAGAGCAACACAAGATCTGCAAAGCCACTTCCAATCTCTGATTCCCCCTTCAATCTTGGCTAGCCTGCCTTACTATTACATCATCTCATTACGATCCCATTCTTCGGAAAGGACTCATTATGACCACGCTTACCCGCCGCTCATTCCTGCTGACTGCCGCGTCGGCTTCCCTGGGCAATACCGCCTTGCTCTCCCATGCCGTACCAAAGGCCGATTCGTTGGTAATCTCCGCCGCGCCGGATGCCCCCTTCCGGATCCTGCAAATCACCGATCTCCACTTTTTCGATAAAAACGCGGCTATCAACGATGCCAAAACCACAACCTTGATCGAGGGCCTGATCAATCATTTCTCACCAAACCTTATCGCAGTTACGGGCGATGTTTGGAGCAATGATCAGGGTGGGAAGGGCCTGCATTTCTGTGAAACCAGCGCGACGCGGTTTGACGCCTTTGGAATCCCCTGGATCTTCGCCTGGGGTAACCATGATGAAGTACAGGACCGTCCCAAAGCCCATGCCATTCTGGAAGGCACATCCCATGCACTCTATTCCCGTGGAGATGGCAATGGCAATTACCGCGTGGAACTCCAGGATCAAACCAATCACAAGCCCCTCTGGCAATTCTTCATGCTGAATACAGAAAAAGTGGGGCTCAGCAGCCGCGAGACGATGTGGCTCCAGAACGAGTGCCAGTCGCTTCCCAAGACCCCGGGCTTCATCTTTTGCCATATCCCCGTCCTGCAATACGATACGATCTGGGAAAGCGGAACGGCGGTGGGAATCAAGTACGAAAAAGTCTGTAATGAAGAAGAAACGGGGACCGCTTTGCCCGAGATTGCCAAAACCGGTGCGGTCCAAGCCATGTTTGTCGGCCATGATCATGTGAATGATTATTCCGGTCTCCATTCCAACATCAACTTGGTTTATGGGCGCGCTACCGGGTTTGGCGGGTATGGCGCGGACAAGGTGGAAAAAGGGGGTACGCTGATCGAAATCCATCCTGAAAAACAAACCTATGACTATATGTCCGTGTTCCCGGATGGCCGGACCTGGAAACAAAAAAAAGAATCGCAAGAATAGAAGGCCTTGCCATGTCAGGGTTGGCGCTTCGCCAACCCTCAGTGGCCGTTTGGGACCGAACTCCAAACTGGTATAATGGAGGTCGTTCTTTTTCGATCCCCGACAAAATTGGTTAGCTCCAGAAAAGAGAATGCGATTTTTCCTGACAAGGAAACGACAAACACCATGCCCCAAAAAATTCATTCAGCCCATAATCAAGCCGCATTGAACCGAATCAAACGAGAAATTGAATCGGACTTTTATATCATCAAACATCATACCTTGTTCTGTTCATCCATGTTCAATTATTTTGGAAACGTGGTTTTAGACATTGAGGAAGTCCATAGCCATGATCCCGATTCATTTTTCCTCCATTTCGGCACAATTCTCAACGACCTCCCCGGCGCCTGGCAGACCGATCATGTCGCATCCGCATTTCACCAAATGACGCGCTCCATCCTTGAGTCCGTCACGGAAAGTCTCAACGATGAATGTCAGAAGCACCCTCTCTTCGAGACGGTGAGAGATCACCATCTCCCTTCCCCACAATGGACCATCGAGATGGATACCAAACTGGATACAATCTTCCAGCATTTTAAGGAAAAGCAAAAACCAACCATCCATCTCATCCTGTACCTCAAAGCAAACCACACAAAATTCAAAAGGCAAAGTAAACCCCATATTTTAAGTTCGGTCCTCAACAACGATCAGGCATTTTGCGAAGATTATATCTCCAAGATCAATACGCTCATCGATCAACTGACCGATCTCGCCAACCAGTTCGAAGACGCCTTGACGGAATACTACAAAGAGTATTTCATCCCAGTCAAGACCATTTATGATCAACGAACGCTGATTTATGAAAAACTCGCTACAACCGAACCCGATATCAACCTTTTCTTCGACGCAGAGTCCTTCGAGGCAACTATCGCAAAAACCGAAGACCTCGATCCGGAGGAGAAAGAGAGCGCCCGTATTTCGTTGGCCTATTCACTAGATACCCTCTTCGAAGATCCAGAGATCGCAGAGGAAATCAAAGTGTATTTGAAAGAGAAACACAAGGCTCTCCTCGAAACATACAACCAATCATCATAAGTCCATGCATTTCCCCCTTCGCTATGCAGAGGTCGCTACAAATACAGTATGTGGAGTGGATTTTGTACCATGGTGATCCGCCCATCGCGGCATCGCTCCAGCGTTTCATCCGCTGGCGCGGATTCCCCGCTTCGCTATCCATAGACGCGCTTTCAGCGCTTGGGGAAACATATTTTGTGCGGCTCGATGGTGGGCTAGTCTCGCTTCGCTCGCTTTGAGCCCACCCTACAGTACTATATATTTCGTAATTCTTTTTTGGGACTTGTATTGGAGGGCTAGACGCCTGGAGGCGCCTTGCCCTCCCCACGGAAATGCGTTTTTTATAGGGATCGATTGAATTTTTGTACGGGGTTCTGCTCCTCGGTTTAATCTTATGTTTGTCATTTTTTATTTATGGGGCAAGGGTTTGTTTTTCTTTGACCCATTTTTCGACCGCCGCGCGGGACAGGGGGGCGGGGTGGAGTTTACCTTGGGACCATAGGGTGTATGTGCTGAGGCGGTAGGGGCTGTCGGGGTGTTCGGACTGGCCGATGGGCAGGATCGAAAGGGCTTGATCCACATCATGCAGCGGCACCCATTGGGTATAGGACTGTGCTCGTTGCGAATGGATCGTGCCGCCATCCAAGCACGACAGGGATGGAAGGGCGAGATCGTGGCGGGGATCCAAGCCCCCGAATCCATCCAGGCTATCCATGTAGGGCAGTTTCTGCTGGGCGTTGGCTTCCAAGGCCAGGGTATGCCAGGCTTCCGGCAAGGGACCAAATTGGTTTGCAGTCTGCACCCATGCGGTTTCTAACGTGGTGTCGATCCAATCCAGTTCGGCTTCGGTCAATGCCGCGCGGGGATCGGCCTCGAGCCGCTGCCGTACCGATTTTAAAAACTTCGCCAGGCCCGATTCGCCTCCCCCGTACAGTATCGCCAATTCGGTCCCCATCATGCGGAACATGGTGGGGATGCGATCGGCCAGTTCGGTTCCGGGGATGGCCCAGTCGGACTGGGCGCCGTGGGCGTACCAGGGTTCCAGGTAAGCGAGCAGATCCAAGGTATCCGGGGATAGGTAGGCCTGCTGGACATCACGGGCGTGATAGGCCAGTTGGAGAATGCCCTGCTTGGCCGCATTGACTTGATCCTCATGGATCACCAGGACCGCCTCGGGGGTAAAGGATTCCTGCTCCTGCAAGCGCTGACGCAACCGCCAGGAGCGAAGGGTATCGCCATTGGAGCCCGTGCTGTTGCCCAGGGTATTGGGGTAGAACGAGCCGATGGGGCGATGGTTGGCGGAGAGAAAGTAGCCGTTGGCAGGGTCGAAGGCATGGGGCAGCAGATGCGGCGGCATGAATCCGAGCCAATCATACCGGCTTTCCGAGCCAATATGGGTCGCCTGGGCGCCATCGAGCGCGAGCGGCGAGCGCAGGGGAATCGCCCCCAAGACCGAATAGCCGATCCGGCCCTGGGTATCCCCAAACACAATATTGGCGCTGGGGAAACGCCAGCCCGCCAAGGCGTCAAAAAAGGCCTCGGCGTTCTGGGCGCGGAGCATGGCCACGGCGCCTTGGATGGTCTCGCGGTCGGTATCACAAAGAGGAACGCGTTGGAGCGCCACGGTTTCGCCAGGGCGGACATCATGGGCGATCGCGTTGACAATCGGCCCGAAATGGCTCTCCTGCACCACCAGGGTTTGGGGGGATTCGCCCTTGACCTGGATGGTTTCGGTTACGCTGGTGATGGGGCGCCACTCGCCATCATAGCGGTACTGGCCGGGATGGACTTGGTCGGTATGGAGGAAGAACTGGTCGGCCTGATCGGCGCCCAACGCGGTAAGCCCCCAAGCGACATGCGCGGTCCAGCCGATCAAAAAGAGGGGGCTGCCAGGAACCCCAATCCCACGCGCGTTGAATGTCTTGCCGCTGATGTGGGCTTCGTAGAACATGGAGGGGTTGCGAACCGGGGTTTGCGGATCGCTGACCAATACAGCAGAACCAGTGGTGGTTTTCTTTCCCCCGACCACCCAGGCGTGGCTGAATTTCGGCCCCTCTTCCCCAGAGGCGGGAGAGAGAACGGCCACGCTTTTTTCGTGCATGAAAGCCCGCACTTCTTCAAGCCAGGCTGGGCTCACATCCTGTTCTTGAATCACCGCGGCGGCGTCATCCACCGGGGGGGTAAAATCCTGTGGGAGCGGTCGAGTCTGGCCCCGTCCCGCCGGGGTGGTTTCATCCTTGAGTTGGTGAAAACGGAGCGTATCATGCAGACCCTCGCCGGAGAAGAAATAACCCATGTGCCACCAGGTGGCGATGCAATCCGCCGGAGTCCACGGTTCAAGGGCCAGATCGTAGGTCTGGAAGAGAGGCAGCCGCTGGGAGGGTTGGTTCTGGAGAACATCGTTCACCCCTTGGCTGTAGGCCTGCAAGAAGAGGACCGATTCTGGATCCAAGTGGGGAATCAGGCGCTGGGCACTGCAGTAGAAGCCTAAAATGCGGAATTTGCGGTCATGGGTGAGAGTGGTCTCGCCTTGCTTCTGTTTAGGACGGTTCCCCAAGACCTCGGCAGTACGGCCTTGGATGATGCGGAGGGAAAAGACCATCTGAAAGGCCCGGTCCTGGGCGTGGGCATAGCCCAGACCATAGAACGCTCCCGCATCCGAGTCAGCGAAAATGTGGGGGATGCCCCACTCATCGCGAAGCAATTCGATTTTTCCCCAAGAGGGATCGGGGGCGGAAAGAAGTAAGGGCGGAAAAAGCAGGATTCCGAGAGATAAACTGAGCCAAAATTTCATGCGATCGTTCCTTCTTGGCGTAAAAATGGCGTGACGTTGCCTGTATTGGTCGGTGATGGAGGGCGAATGGTTCGCGGGAAAGATGGCGGTGGGAGGTGTTGTACTTTTTTGTAAAAAATCACGAAAAAAAGTTAGGTTGCCGTATTGACTGGACCATTGAAACGGCTTAGAATGGATAAAAGTTTGATCATTTTGCCCCTTGTTCGGCGGAGAGTAGTTTTTAAATCGGTATCATCCTTCCTCTATCTTACTCTAGCAACCATCGGACGAGGGGATTTTTTTACCACACTCCCCCACCTGAGATTCAGGTGGGGGTTTTTCATTGAACCTCGCTTATTTTTTCGCCATCTCTTGTTTCAGTAAATCGATCGCGGGGATGGGCGTGGGGTCTTCCTTGCAGAGATAGGCGAGGTAGACGCTGACAAAATCCCCGAAATGAATCAAGGAGAAGAGGCGGGCCAGCAGGCCGCTCCCCTTGGACTCGACACACGTCAGGCCGTGGGCGGCGGGTTCGATGATGGAGTGCATCACGGTGAAGCGTTTTTGGGTTTGCTTGTGGTAGCCCTTATCCAGCAAAAAGAGGGCGTGAAATTTTTTGAGGACGGGTTTGGGATTGCCCCAGCCGAGAATTTCGTTGTGATTCATCTCGGGAACGACCATGTCGTGGGCAAAGACTTTGGCGTTTTCGTTGAACTGGCAGCGCCAACGGGTCGCAACCGGCTGGAAGGCATCCTGGCCGCTGTATATGATGGGGACAGTTTTATCCAGTTGCTTGGCCAGTTGCTTAGCGGGGTTCGTCTGGGTGGGGACCGCGAAGGCATAGTCCAGGCTGGATTGTTTCAAGATTTTGTGCAGGCCCTGGATTTCTTTTTTCTGATCGGGCAGGAGATCCAGGCGTTCCAAAGAGACCAGGAGGGGCATGAACGAATAGCCGAGCGCCGCGCGGGGCGGCATGCCACCAGGGACTTGGATAAGGGGATAGCCGTCGCGACGGCAGCGGTCGGCGAGGGTGCCGCCGGTGGTGATGCCCAGAATCGCAGAACCCCGTTTTTTCGCCTGGTCATAGGCGGAGAGGGTTTCTTCTGTATTGCCAGAATACGAACTGGCGATCACCAGAGTTTCGGGCCCGGCATAGTGGGGAAGGCCGTAGTTGCGCACCACTTCGATGGACACGGTCGCCTGGGTGCTCGCGTAGGCACGAAGGAGGTCGCCCCCAATGGCGGAGCCCCCCATGCCGCAGATCACCACGTGGCGAATACCAGAGAGAGTGGGCAGTTGGGTTTGGCGGGCGATGCGTTCACCCTCTTGGCATTGAGCGGGGAAGGTTTCTACCAGGCCAATCATGTCCTGGGGATCAAGACGATCTTTGCGGGAGGGTTGATCAAAGAGTTCTGCCATAATTGAGTTTTCCTTTGTATTAGAAAATAGAACGGTCTATTGCTGCCATACGGAGAAATCGGAACAGGGATTTGCAAATTCTCTTTGCCCTTGGATCAAATCCAGTTACCCCTTCTTCTTTGATTTCTGATCAAAACACCATACAATACAACAAACATTCCACGTCCGGACCGCAGGGCCTTTGGGCCTCGCTTCCCTGCCCCTCGAAACAGCGGGTTGGAGAACAGGCCGGAGTGGCTACCGAATCAGTGCTATCGAAGCGATTATCGAAGCGATCCCGTATATCCTACAGTTTTAAGGATCATTATGAAAGAATCGTCCTCAAATCCTGAAATTCTTCAGCAAGAAATTGCCCATTTGCGGCAGCGGATCCAGGCGTTGGAGTCGGAGATTTCCAAGGCTAGAGAATCCCATTCGTTTCAGAATACCTTGGTGCAAAAAATCATCGATACCCTGCCTGTCCATATTTATGTGAAGGACAGCCAATCGCGTTTTTTGATCTGCAGTCAATCCAACGCGACCCTGATGGGCGCTCAATCCGCCCAGGATGTGATTGGAAAGACGGATTTTGATTTTCATCCCAAGGAACTCGCGGAAATCTACTATGCCGATGAGCAAGAAATCATGCGCACCGGCCGAGCGATCCACGGTAAAATTGAAAAGGTGGTTGGGAAGGACGGGACGGAGTATTTTTATTCCACAACCAAATTCCCTCTGTATGACGATAACGGAGCGCTGATCGGCATTTTGGGCTCAGGAAGCGACATTACGCAATTCCTGAAAACTGAAGAGGCGTTAAAAGAAAGCCAGGAATTGCTCAACACCGCCCAGAGGGTGGCACAGATCGGCAGTTGGAGCCTGGATCTGGAGCAGGGCGTCATCACATGGTCCAAGCAGGTCTATGAGATCTTTGAGATTGAAGAATTTGATGGGAAGCGGGAAACATTCTTCACGCTGGTGCACCCCGAGGACCGGACCAAGATCAAGGCGGCGATGCAGGATAGCGTGAAGAACCACACGACCTACCAAATTGATCACCGCATTGTCTGCCCGGAAGAAAAAATCAAATGGGTGCAAGAGCATGGCGAAGTGATCGAGAACGGCAGCCGGGCGCCGCGGCTGGTGGGCACTGTGCAGGATATCACCGCCAAGAAGCTGATCGAAGAGGAACTGAGTAAATCGCAGGCTCATTACCAAGCGCTGGTGGAGAACCTGCCCCAGAATATCTTGACCAAGGATCTGGAAGGCCGCTTTACCTATGTCAACCGGCACTTTTGCGAAACGCTGAAGGCGCCGGCAGAAGACATTTTGGGGCGAACAGATTTTGATTTTTATCCCAGCGCGCTGGCGCACAAATACCGCTATGACGATCAGCGGGTGATCAATACCGGCCAAATGATCGACACGGTGGAAAGTCATAAACTGCCCAACGGGGAGACCATCTATGTGCAGGTGGTGAAAGCGCCGATCCGTAATGAGGATGGCCATATCATCGGGATCCAAGGCATCTTCTGGGATGTGACGGAACGGGAGAAAGCGGAGGAAGCGCTGAAGCGGGCCAAGGAAGCCGCGATCGCCGCAAGCAAGGCAAAAAGCACCTTCTTGGCTAACATGAGCCATGAAATCCGCACCCCGATGAACGGCATTATCGGCATGACCGAACTGGCCCTGGATACCAACCTGACAGCGGAACAACGTGACTATCTGACCATGGTCAAGACCTCGGCGGATACCCTGCTGGCGCTGATCAATGACATTTTGGATTTTTCAAAGATCGAAGCGGGGAAGATGGAGTTTATTTCCATCACCTTCTCGTTACGGGACAGCCTGGGAGACGCGGTGAAAACGCTGGCGTACCGGGCGGAACAAAAGAATGTTGAATTGCTTTGCCATATTTTGCCCGAGGTCCCGGATGTCTTACAGGGTGATCCCGGCCGTCTGCGGCAGATCATTGTCAATCTGGTAGGCAACGCCATCAAGTTCACGGATGAAGGGGAGATTGTCCTGCGGGTAAAGAAACTCTCCGAGGCGGAAGACGTGGTGCAATTGCAGTTTTCGGTATCGGATACCGGCAGCGGCATCCCGAAAGAAAAGCAGGATATTATCTTCCACGCTTTCGAGCAGGTCGATAATTCACGCACTCGCAGTTTCAGCGGGACAGGCTTGGGCCTGGCGATTTCCAGCCAGTTGGTGGCGAAGTTGGGCGGGAAGATCTGGGTTGAGAGCGAGGAAGGAAAAGGCAGCACCTTTTATTTCACCGCCAACTACCATTTGGGGAAAGAGCAGGAAGCGCCCCTGTACGCCGATCCGGTCAATATTCAAGGCATCCCGGTTTTGATTGTCGACGACAATTTTACCAATCGGCGCATTTTGGTGGAGATGCTTTCGAACTGGCGGATGAAGCCGGTGGCGGTGGAGAGTGGATTTTGCGCCCTGGAGATGCTGCGCGCTTCCAAGGAAGAGGGAAATCCGTTTCCCCTGGTGATTCTGGATGTGCATATGCCGAAGATGGATGGATTCATGGTGGCAGAAAACATTGTCTGCGATAACAACCTGAAGGATACCTCCATCATGATGCTGACTTCGGCGGGGCAGCGCGGGGACGCGGTCCGCTGCAAGGAGTTGAATATCGCGGCCTATCTATCCAAACCCATCAAGCAATCGGATCTATTCGACGCCCTGGTCACCGTACTGGGAGGGAACAAGGAAGTTGTAAAACAGCAAGAATCCTTGGTTACCAAGCACACCATCCGGGAAAGCAAGAAGAAACTGAACATTCTGCTGGTGGAAGACAATTCCATCAATCAAAAATTGGCCTACCGGATTTTGGAGAAGATGGGTCATCAAATCACCGTGGCCAACAATGGGCAGGAAGCGTGTGATTATCTGGAGAAACAAGCATTCGATCTGGTGTTCATGGATATCCAGATGCCGGTGATGGATGGATTTGAAGCCACGAACGCGATCCGAAGCCGGGAAGCGCGCTGCGGGATGGAACCAATCCCCATTGTCGCCATGACCGCTCACGCGATGAAGGGCGACAAGGAGCAATGCCTGGATGCGGGGATGAACGGGTATATCTCCAAACCCATCAACGCGCAGGAAATTGCCGAGCTCATTGAAGAGATGTTCGCGTAAGTAGTGGAACCCCTTATCGGCCGGAGGAAAGGCGGGGAATTGGATAGGAAATCCTACCCACCCTTCTTCCCTTCTCGCCCTCCGGCCCATCCCATCTTTTTTCCTCTATCAAAACCATCCATTGAGAACCCCAATTCGTCGGTAAAAGCCACAAGTGGGACAATGGAAGATGATGGAACCGCTGGATTTTCCGTTGTGCCGCATCCCCCTCGATCCATCCATCTTCCCCCTTGCACCGCAAACCAGGCTTGCTATAATCAACAAGTAATTTACTAAATTACTAATCAACTGACAGGATAATTCAATGAAGATTCCCAACTCGCTCAAACACAAGCCTGTGATCGTTACCGAAAATTATGAGAACATCGATGGGCGCCATGCCTACCATAGTGAGGCCAAGGGGCTTTCGCTGGGTCTGGCGCAGTGGAATGACCGAGGGAAGGTGGAAATATCGGCCAAGGTGTGGCGGCACACAGGGGAGAAGTGGTCGCGTCAGTCGGAGGAATTACCGATGCACCGGGTACTGGACCTCGCCATTCTGATTTGCCGCAGCGGGTTGTATTTTCAGGAAGCGTACCGTCATCCCAAATTGTATGACCCAGAAAAACCAACGATTGACCGGGTCGGCTTGCAGGGGGACGCGATGACGGTTTCGGTCTGTACGGAGAACCCGATGATCGATGGGGATATCCAGCTTTTCGCCCAAGCCTTGGGGGAGGATGGAGAGTTGCTGGGCGAGCGTTTCAGTGTCCTCGCTCGGTTATTGAAGGAGATGGGCTACTAACCCATCGGGTAGGACAGAGGGCGCGCCCTCTGTCCTACCCCGCTTCACCGTGCGTGCGGTTCCGGATACGGCGACCGACACATTGAAGACGACTTCCTCGAACGTTTCTTCGGTCACTTTGTTTAAGTAGATCGACGAGAGACTCATCATTTTTCTCCTTTTCTATCGAACCGAGACACTGCGGTTCGGGT
>JAVFAP010000073.1:0-10508 GCA_034002445.1 bacterium
GGTGGTTTTCCAAACCAGGCCGTGATCGATGAGGAATACAATTTCGCCTTCCAAACTTATTACCAGGCCTTGGATTGCCGACCCTGTGCTGATTCCCTGAATCCCTGGGCCGGAGGAGGCCATATTGCCAAGAGCCATACCAGAGAGATCGGTGGTTTTTTTATATTGAATCACGGCGGCCCGGCCAAAGGGAGAGGATGTAATGCGCAGTAGTTTATAGACGCCCGTCCCTTCGCTGAATCCAACCCGACGCTCCCGGATCAGCATCCCGCTTTCGGTCCATTCGCTGCCAAGTTGCACCGGCTCGCTGGGGAAAGTGGGGAACTCGAACTCCCCGTGGTTGGAAGGGCTACTGGGCAGGGAAATGCCCAGTTGGGACAAAGAAGAGAGATCGTCGTGGCCGCGTACAGCTCCCTGCGGGCTGATGGTGAGGTCTTCCTTTGTCATTCCGAACATGACCGATTTCAACGCATCTCCAGTGAGATCCTGGTTGAAATTCTCGTTATTCATCGTGCCCTGGGTCTTAATGCGGTCGAGGATCAAGGAGAGTTCCGCTTCTCCGCTCGGATCGACCATCCCCACCCGAAGATGTTTGAGCATCTGAATCGACAGATTGGTTTTGGCATCCTCGCCTCCGATCAGAGTATTGCCCTGCATTTTGATGGCGGTGTGCGATTGGGCCGTCTGGCCTGGGGTGAATTGATGGTGCAGCAGGATGGGTTGCGTATACCCTTGGGACAGGATCAGCAGGGCGGCGGTGCAATGCAGAATTCCCAAACGAAACAATGGTCTCATGATTTTGGCCCTTTGCTTTTTGTGAATGACGTTTGTATTGAGAATTTCTCTTCTATTAACGTAACATAAACCGTGGAGAAATGTCCATGATTTTTTGGTGGAAGGGGAGGGAAGTCGGACTCGATTGCTGGTTCTCAACTGGTTTCAAACTGGGTGGTTTTTCCTCTTACAGGGGAATCTGATTTTTTCTTTATAAATCACCTTCATTACCACGAGGGTTCCATTAGAATAAAGGTTTCTCAGTTTCATTGTACTCGATGTCATGAAGATTTCCCTAGCAGGGATTTTGAAAGGAAAGAGGTGCCACTGTGATTATAACCATGAATTCCAACGCGTCCGAACAGGAGATCAAAAGCGTTGAGAAGATTATTCAGGAAGCGGGTTATCAAGTCCACCCGATTTATGGAACCAATTTGACTGTATTGGCCGCGGTGGGGGATGAGCGGGGTAAAGTCGGCTTGTTCGAAAAACTGACCAACCAGCCCATGGTGGAGAAAGTGGAGTATATTCTTCCGCCTTACAAACTGGTTTGCCGTGAAGTGAAGAAAGAAATTCTGCGGCCCGATTCGGTGGTTCATGTGGACTTTCGCTGGAAAGAGGGGAAGGAGCGGGTCAGCATTGGCGGAGATGAATTTGTGGTCATGGCGGGGCCCTGCTCGATCGAAAACGAAGCCCAGATTATGGAATGCGCCCGGATCGCCAAGGAGTACGGGGCGAAATTTCTGCGCGGAGGCGCGTACAAACCCCGGACCTCGCCCTACAGTTTTCAAGGCTTGGAAGAAGAGGGCTTGCTTCTCCTGGCCAAGGCGCGGGAAGAATATGGGTTGGCCGTGGTGACCGAACTGATGGATGCCCACCACCTGGAACTGGTGGATAAATATGCCGATGTGATCCAGATCGGCGCGCGCAATATGCAGAATTTCTTTTTGCTGAAAGCGCTGGGGCAAACGAAAAAACCAATCCTGTTAAAGCGGGGCATGTCCTCGACCCTGGATGAATGGCTGATGTCCGCCGAATATATCGCCTCGCGTGGAAATCCCAATGTGATCCTGTGCGAACGGGGTATCCGCACGTTTGAAACCAAGTACCGCAATTCTCTGGACTTAAACGCGGTTCCCGCCTTGAAAAAACTAACCCACTTGCCCGTGGTGGTCGATCCCAGCCATGGTACCGGTCGCCGGGATCTGGTCATCCCGATGAGCCTGGCTTCGATCGCAGCGGGTGCGCATGGAATCATTGTCGAAATTCACCCCGATCCCGCCAAGGCGTTTTCCGATGGGGCCCAATCGCTCCGGGAAGAAGAGTTTCGGAGTTTGATGCAGGGGGTGGTGCCGGTCATTCAAGCCATGAATAAAAAGGTGCCTTGGCTTTGAGACATTCAAAGGGGGGCAAGAGAAGACCTGGGAAATTCTGTGGGAATTTTTTTTCTTGCACCCCTTCTCGTATCCGAATCGTTACCTAAAATATTGGAAGCTTTGCGGTTAATTCCGGTCCCTGCCGCTTGATTGAATCGGATTCCGCAATTAACCTACCCACTGGTTGCTTTGAGCGAAGGTAAAGCGCGAGATGCCAACATGGTTGGATATACAAGCAGGGCCTCCCTCCCGGTCATGAAACATCACCGATCGTTCTGTCTTTAGAATCATCGATAAGCCGTGCCAGACCGGTGTGTCCATATTTTACTGTGAGAAATGCGAAGGAGCCGGGATTGAGACGTGTCTCTCCCGCACGATAAAATGGCCAAGCCGCCGGTTGTCTATCCTGGGAGTTTTGATCCCCTCACCTATGGTCACCTGGATGTGATCGAACGAGGAGTTGGTATTTTTGGAGAATTGACAGTCGCGATCGTTGTCAATCCCAGGAAGGATCGCTTGTTCCCCTTGGAGGAACGCCGGGCGATGTTGTTGGAAGCCACCGCCCATTTTGGAAACGCGGTCACGGTCGATGCTTTTGAAGGTCTGCTGGTCCATTACATGGAACAAAAAAAGGCGTCCGTGGTTCTGCGAGGCCTTCGCGCGCTCTCCGATTTTGACTATGAGTTCGAGATGGCCTTGGCCAACCGGGAGATGGCACCAACCATTGAAACCATTTTCATGATGTCCAGCCAAGAACATATCTTTTTGCGAGCCAGCCTCGTGAAGGAAATTTCCCGGCTGGGGGGGCGTATTTCCCATTATGTTCCACCCTGTGTGGAGCTCCGCTTGAATGAATATTTTCACCGGGATGGATCCGCCACGGTGGGGTTGTCTCCGTTGAAATAGAACGATTCGGAAACGCGCCCGGCCCATGCAGGGCTGGCTGCTGCTCCGTATAGAAACTATAGAGTGTCGAGGTTTATATCATGGCTCATCCAAAGCATAGAAAATCCAAATCCCAAACCCGAATGGGGCGTTCGCATCATGCGGTTAAACCCCAGTCCGTTTCCGAGTGCCCCAACTGCCGCAACGCGAAGATGCCGCACCGCGTTTGCCCCAATTGTGGCTATTACAAAGATTCGTCCGTTGTGTGATTTTTCCGGAGGTCTAACTCGATGAGGGTGGTTGTTGACGCGATGGGGGGCGATCGTGCCCCCGGAGCGGTAATCGAGGGGATCAAGCAATTCGTAGCGGAAAAATCGACGGATCTCGATGTCGTGGTGGTAGGCCGGCAGGACGTGTTGGAAGAAGCGTGTTCTGGATTACCGGTTACCATTGTGCATGCCCCGGATGTCGTGGGGATGCACGAATCACCCTCGGTGGCCGTGAAAACCCGGCCCCATTCTTCCATCGCGGTCGCGATGTCTCTCCTCAAACAGGGGAAGGCCGATGCCTTGATCTCGATGGGGCATTCCGGCGCGACGGTGGCTTTTGGGGTTTTCGGTTTGGGTCGGATGAATCATCTTCTCCGTCCCGCCATTGTCGCACCGATGCCCACCCAAAACGGGTACTCCCTGGTTTTGGATGTCGGGGCGGTGGTCGATTGCAAGCCTGCCCACCTGCTCCAATTTGCCGCGATGGGTTCAGTCTATTCCCGTTCCGTCTTTGGCGTGGACAATCCCAAGGTTGGCATCCTTTCGATCGGCGAGGAAGAAAGCAAGGGCAACGAACTCACCTTTGAAACAGCCAAACTTCTGAAAAAAGCCCCGCTGAATTTTATCGGAAACATCGAAGGCGTGGATATTATGCGTGGCACCGCGGATGTGGTGGTCTGCGATGGTTTCGTAGGGAATATTATTCTGAAGTTTGGAGAAGGGCTGGTGGAATTGTTTGCCAGAGCCCTGAAACTGGAAGCGGAAGAAGTCCTCTCTCGAAATGTGGATTCCGCTCACCGGGGCGCGCTGCTGAAGGAAACCATGCAGCGGGTCGATTATACCGCCTACGGGGGAGCGCTGTTGCTGGGATTGAAAGGGCATTGCCTAATTGGCCATGGCCGTTCCAATCCCCGAGCCATAGCGAATGGCATCCGAGCCGCGGGGATGGCCGCTTCCAAATGCCCCTCCTCGGAAATTCAAAAAGCCCTGGATTCTGTCCAATCCTTGATCTAACGTCTTGGGCTCAGCCTAGGCGAGAATTCCAAGTTCCGCGTGCAGACGCGATGAGGTGTTGCGTGCAATCAGCTCAATTTATTTCAACCGGGATGGCGGTCCCGGAGCGGGTGGTGACCAACTTCGATTTGGAAAAAATTGTGGACACCTCCGATCAGTGGATCTTTGAACGGACCGGCATGAAAGAGCGTCGGATTGGTGGCGAGGGCGTTGCCGCTTCCGATCTCGCGCTTCAGGCGGCACGCCAAGCCCTGGACGCCGCCGGATTGGCACCCACCGATTTGGACGCCATCTTGGTCGCGACCATCTCCGGGGATTATATTTGGCCTTCGACAGCCTGTGTTCTGCAAAACCGGCTTGGCGCCAACAATGTCATGGCGGTCGATCTCTCGGCCGCTTGTTCGGGGTTCATTTACGGGCTTTCGGTTGCCCAAGCCTATATCGCCTCGGGCCGGTACAAGACCATCCTGTTGGTAGGAGTCGATATGCTGACCAAGACCGTCGATTGGTCCGACCGCACCTCGTGCGTGCTGTTTGGCGATGGGGCCGGCGCGGTCATTCTCCAAGCCCGGGACGCGGGCAAAGGGGTGATCGATACCGTCCTGGGCGCGGATGGCAGCGCCGCCGATTTGCTTTGCATCCCTGGCGGTGGCTCCCGGATGCCGATGACCGAAGAGGTGGTTCAAAAAGGAAAACACTTTTTGCATATCGAAGGCCGCAAGATCTATAAACACGCGGTCAAAGCCATGGCACAAGCGACATTGGATGTGTTGGCCCGGGCCGGGAAAACGCTGCAAGATGTCAACTTGATTGTGCCCCACCAAGCCAATGTCCGCATCATTGAAGGCGTCGCCCAGCGCCTGGAACTCAGCATGGATTGTTTTTATCTGAATATCCACAAATATGCCAATACCTCGGCGGCAACCATCCCCATCGCCATTCATGAAGCCCGGCAAGAAGGGCGGATCAAGGATGGCGATCTCATTTTGGTTGTGGCCTTCGGAGGCGGGCTGACCTGGGGAGCGGGATTGATTCAATTTTAATCCGGAATCGCTTCCTGCCGAAGACACCGCCTCGATGCAAGAAAACCTTGGCAAAGCCTCCGCTGGATGACTTTGCCAATCTCCATTGTGGAACTATCTTATTCACATCTTAACAATTTATGGCGAGAGACTATAATTGAGGTTTGCATGACACGGATCGCGTTTTTATTTCCAGGCCAAGGCTCGCAGTGTCCCGAAATGGGGCTTGATTTTATTCAGGAATCGCCCTCCGCGCGGGAAAAATACGCCGCCGCGGAAGCGGCCTTGGGCTGGGCGGTGGATGCCCTTTCGCAGCCGGAAGGGGCGGAGAAACTGGGGATCACCTGCTTCACCCAGCCCGCGCTGTATACCGTGGGCTGTGTGATCGCCGACTGGCTACGGGAAGCGGGCATGAAACCCGCCCTGGTCGCCGGGCATAGCGCGGGAGAATATGCCGCCCTGTATGCTGCCGGAGCCTGGGATTTCGAAACCGGGCTGCGGGTCATCGCCGAGCGTGGCCGCCTCATGCATGAGAAAGCTGCCCCCGGTAGCATGGCTGCTGTGATGGGGCTGGATCCGCAAACCCTGACGGCGCTCTGCCAAGAATGGAGCGAGGGTATTGTCTGTGTGGCCAATTACAACTCTCCCAAGCAGATTGTCATCTCGGGTGAAGAAAAGGCCATCGATGGAATTTTGCCTTTGCTAAAAGAAAAAGGGGCCCGGCGCGCCATGAAGCTGAACGTAAGCGGCGCGTTCCATTCGCCTCTCATGAGCGAAGCGCAGGCCTTGTTTGAATCGTTTATGAAAGATATTCCAATCCAGGCGCCGAATGTGCCCTGGATTTCGAACAACACAGCTGCCGCCGAGACCGATCCCTGCCAGATCCGGGACTTGCTGGTGCGTCAGTTCTGCGAGCCGGTGCGCTGGATTGAATCCATGCAACGGATTGCGGACCAAAGCGACAAGGCGCTGGAAGTGGGGCCTGGAGCGGTCCTGAAAGGCTTGGCAAAAGCGTGTTGTGAAGATTTTCCCTGCGAAACGACAGCGACGGTCGTGGGGACCAGAAAGGTGATGGAAGAAAATGGCCTTTAGGCTGGATGGAAAAGTAGCCCTGGTGACAGGCGGCTCCAGAGGTATCGGCCGGAAATGTGCGGAAACCCTTTTGGCGCAAGGCGCGAAAGTGGTTTTGCTGGACGTGATGGAAGATGTCTTGCAGGAGACGGTGACCGAACTGCGGGGCCAGGGTTTCGATGTGCATGGCATGGTGGCCAATGTCACGGATTCCGCCGCCGCGCAAAAGGTGGTGGATGACTGTGTCGAGCAGTTTGAAAAAATCGATATTTTGGTAAATAATGCCGGGATTACCCGGGATGGTCTGGCCATGCGGATGAAAGATGAAGATTGGCTGGCTGTCCTCACTGTGAACCTGACGGGGGCCTTTTACATGGCCCGGGCCGCGATGCGGCCG
Organism: bacterium; assembly: GCA_034002445.1. Lineage (GTDB taxonomy): Bacteria > Hinthialibacterota > Hinthialibacteria > Hinthialibacterales > Hinthialibacteraceae > JAVFAP01. The sequence goes on from JAVFAP010000073.1 coordinate 6,809, forward strand.
ATGATGAAAGCCCGCACGGGCCGCATCATTAATGTCGCTTCGGTCGTTGGGGTCATGGGCAATGCGGGGCAGGTGAACTATGCTGCCAGCAAGGCCGGGTTGATCGGCGTTACCAAGTCGTTGGCGAAGGAATTGGGATCGCGGGGGATCACCGTGAACGCGGTGGCGCCTGGATTCATTGAAACGCCGATGACAGATAAACTGAAGGACGAAGTGAAAGACGCCTATATGAAGGGCATTCCTCTTGGCCGGTTTGGCAAACCGGAAGAAGTGGCGGCTCTCATTGGCTTTTTGGCTTCGGACGAGGCAGGCTATATCACTGGTCAGGCGATTCTGATCGATGGCGGCTTGCGCATGTAAGAGGGGGCGAGCTGCGGCTTGCTCATTAAACCAAGCAAATCAAACGCAATTTTTGCACAAAACGACAGGAGGTTCATTCCTAGCATGAACATTGAAGAAAAAGTGATTGACATTATTGCCGAGAAACTGAAAGTGGATAAGGAAGAAATCACCCCCGAAAAATCCTTTACCCGCGATCTGGGTGCGGATTCTTTGGATACCGTGGAATTGGTTATGGAATTCGAAGAAAGCTTCGGCATCGATGAAATCCCGGAAGAAGACGCCGAAAAAATTAAGACCGTTGGCGACGCCATCGACTACATTAAGGGCAAAATCAACTAAACTGGGGGTTTGGACAGAATGGTTCGACGTGTCGTGGTAACGGGAGTGGGTTGTATCACTCCCATCGGAAATACTGTCGAGGAACTCTGGGATTCGTTCCTGAATGGGCGATCCGGGGTTGGCATTGTTTCATACTTTGATCCAGAAAAATTTTCCTCCAAAGTGGATGCCGAGATCAAAAATTTTGATCCGGAGCAATATATCGACCCCAAAGAAGTGCGCAAGTTGGATCCTTTTGTCCATTACGCCATGGCGGCTTCCGCCGAAGCCATGGCCGAATCGGGATTGGATCTCGATGCAATCGATCTGGACCGGGCAGGTGTATTGATCGGTACCGGCATTGGGGGAATTCAGACCATCGAGCAGCAAAAGGAAGTCTTGGATGCCCGTGGCCCGCGTCGAATCAGTCCCTTTTTGATCCCCATGCTCCTGGTCAATATGGCGTCCGGCCATGTTTCGATGAAATATGGGTTCCGGGGGCCAAACACCACCGTGATTTCAGCTTGCGCGACCGGAACGCATTCCATCGGGGAAGCCATGCGGCTGATTCAGTATGGCAAAGCCGATGTCATGATCACCGGCGGCACCGAGGCGGCGATTACCCCCTTGGGATTTGGCGGTTTCTGCGCCATGAAAGCCTTGTCAACCCGCAATGACGAACCCCTGAAAGCCAGCCGCCCCTTCGACCGGGATCGGGATGGATTTGTCATGGGCGAAGGTGCGGGCATTTTGGTCCTGGAAGAGCTGGAACACGCCAAAAATCGGGGCGCGGCCATTCTGGGCGAAGTGATTGGCTATGGGATGACCGCCGACGCGTATCATATCACCTCGCCGGCTCCCGAAGGCATGGGAGCGCAGAAAGCCATGCGCTTGGCGGTGGAAGATGCCGGACTGCCCTTGGACGCGGTGGACTATATCAACGCGCATGGGACATCGACGCATTATAACGACAAAACCGAAGCGTATGCGATCCGGGCCCTCTTTGGAGACCATGCGGATGCGGTGGCTGTCAGCTCCACAAAGTCCATGACCGGACATTTGCTGGGGGCGGCAGGGGCGGTGGAATCCATCGCCTGTCTGAAAATGCTGCAAACCGGGGTTTTGATTCCAACCATCAACTACGAAACCGAAGATCCCGAATGCATGGGATTGGATTTTGTCCCCAACCAGGTCCGCGAAAAAGCGATTGCGGTCGCGATGAGCAATTCGTTTGGATTTGGCGGCCACAACGCGGTTTTGGTGTTCCGTAAATTCGAATGATTTTTAAGTTCCAACCTTTGATGAAACAAAAAAGTGACGGTGTAGAGCCGTCACTTTTTTGTTTTGGGGATAGGGGCCCGAATGTTATTTCAGGGGAATCCATTTCCATTGCCCGCCTTCTTGAAAGGCCAGCCGGGCCACTTCGTTAGCCCATACCCCCTGAGGAGATGGAATTTCCGCCGTGGCGGTGATGATATATTGTGCTGGCTGTGCGTCAGGGTACTCGGTCAACGCGATGGAACTTTTTTCGATCTGAAAGCCGTAGGTGGCTTCAAAGCGCGGGTTGAGTAACTCGGGGTCTTCCCAGGTGAGGGGATCGATATCCACAAAGAGGGGCGCTAGGGCGATGGAATAGGCCTGGCTTCTGCCCCCCACCGTCCCCCCCTCCGCTTGCAACGCCGCGAAGCCTTTGGCTGCCGCGCCTTGGGCAAGGTAATAGGCTTGCTGCATGAGCATCTCTCCCTGCACACTGCGGGTTACAAAGTTCATACGGGCGGTGCTCGCGGTGATAAGCAAGGAGGCAATCACGATAAAGATTAAAATTGCCCGGATTGAGGCAAAGCCGGACTCGTTGGGTCTGGGTTTCATGGATACACCTCCATCGCGACCTTGGTAATGAGTTTTTTCGTGCGCATCTGCAAGGGCTGGTCTCGCCGGGTCCCGGTCCAGGTCAGGGTAACCAACCCGGATGGCTCCTGCGTAATTTGCAACGTTTCCATGGTTGTCGTGAATACGGTCTGCGTTACGGTTTGGCCGGGTCGAATGAGATCGCGCACAATTTGCTTCTCTTCTAGTCGGTAGACCACGGACTGGCTTTGCCCGGCCCGGTCCCATTGGGTGATTTGGATCAGGCTGCCCTCGGGAAACGCGATCTGGCTCCCCAGGCGGATATCCTGGGCGATCCGTTCCAGCACCCGGTGCCCGTTGGCATGGAATTGGGTATTGCGGTGGATGCTTCGATCCATTCTTTCGAACCGGAACCAAATCTGAGATACGGTCCCCGCCATGATCCCGAGGATGGTAAGGACGATCATCAGTTCAACCAGGGTAAAGGCTCTTTTTTTGTTCATTGGCCTGCCTCCCTTTGGAATGTAAAGCCGACCAGCCGGAATGTCCGCTCAACGGAGTCTCCTGGCGTTTTTTGCTTGAGGATGACCGAAATCTGGACCACCTTGTCCGTCTCCGTGGGTTGGACCAAAACACCGCCGCTGAGGGCTAGGTGGGCCTCAAAATCAGAGAGAGGGATGGGGAGAGGCTGGAGTTCGTCCGAGGGCTGGAGCGGGTTGGGGGAAACACGCACCGCGTCCATCTCGGCACTCAGAATGTGAGTGATTTTGGTTTTGACCTCATAATTGGCGGAAGCATGCAGTTGCCGGGTGATCGCGAAACCCAGGCTGGATATCAGAATCCCCAGGATTGCGATGATGATCAAGAGTTCAATGAGGGTGAATCCTTGGCTCCGCGCTGGCTTTTTGGGGGGGCGATACTGGGGCATGAAATAGCGGAGATACTGTAACCGGCGGGGAAAGTAGACGCACGCAAATACACAGGCGGCCCACAACACGGTTACCATGACTCCCTTGGTTTGTCCCATCCCGAATTTGAACAAGAAATTGGGTTCAAAGCGGAATGGTACAGCGGCGAGTTGGGGGAGTGTACATATAATGGCCATCAGGAGGAGGGGCAAGAGCATCAGCGGAGGGAGCTGAAGGATCACCCATAAGAGAATGATGCAGAACAGAGTAAAAGAAAACACATA
>JAVFAP010000074.1:0-10465 GCA_034002445.1 bacterium
CCAGAGCCGGTGGACCCGATAATTCCCAGAGTCTGGCCGGGGTAGACGTGGAAGGAAACCTCTCGCAGCACAGGAGGCTCGCCTTCGGCATAGGCGAAGGTGAGGTCTCGCACTTTGATCTCGCCTTTCAGCCCAGACACCACCCTGGGCAGGGCCGGTTCGGTGATTTCCGGCTGCACCGCCAAGATCGCCTGAATCCGCCCCCAGGAAGCGGTGCCGCGATGGATGACATTGATAATCCAGCCCAGGGCGATGATGGGCCACATCAGCATGTAGTAGTAGATCGCGAACTGCACCAACGCGCCCAAAGTCAGTTCATCCGCGATGACCTTCATCCCCCCCCGCCACAGGATGAGCACCACGCCGATTCCCCCCACCAGGCGCATGAAGGGATACAACTTGCCCCGCTGCTTGATCTGCTCGATGTTTTTCGCGACATAGCGCTCGTTGATTTCGCGGAAGCGCTGAAATTCAGCCTCTTCCTGGCAATAGGCCTTAATCACCCGAATGCCGGAAAAATTCTCTTGAATCTGCGCCGTCATGGCCGAGTAGATTTCCTGCGCCTGGATAAACAAGCGATGCAGGACGCGGGTGTTGAGATTGACATAAATCAGCAGGGTGGAGATCGGCACCAAGAGGGTAACCGCCAGTTCCACATTCAAGCGAAACATGGAGTAGAGCGCCATCACGGTGAGGAGCACCGTCTGGCCGGGATACATCAAGCCCGGCCCGATCAGCATGCGCGCCTGCTCGATATCGCTGGAAAAACGGGTCACCAGATCCCCCGTTTTGATGGAGTGGTAAAAGCGCGGAGTGAGTTTTTGGATATGGGCAAAGAAGTCGTTCCGCAGATTCTGCTCGATCTGCCGCGAGGCGCCGATGATCAGCCAACGCGATACAAAAAGCAAAAAGCCCGAAAGCGCCGCCAGAGCCAGAATAACCACACAGGCATTGAGAAGATCGTTTTGAGTCGAACCTGCCTCCAGGTGATCGATCACCTCTTTCACATACGCTGGAACCCAAACCGCCACATAACTATATACCACAAGCGCCGCCAAGCCGATACTATTCCGAAACCAGGCTGGCCGCACATAGGCAAGGATCAACTGAAATAAAGTTTGGGACGCGGGATTCGATTGGGGATCCATAAATCATTCGACCATTTCATAGGATACCCTAGATTGTAACGGGAGAATCAAAAAAAAGGAGGCGGACCTTTGGGGAAATCGGCGGGCGGGCTGGCTCTCCGGGAAGAATCCCATTCACCAGGGATTTCTTCGTCTTACACCGAATCAAAAAGCGTCCGTTTGCCAGTACAGGAACCGGTTTTGAGCGATCAATTCCAGGATGGTTTCGTGGTGTTCAAACGCACCCAGGTCTCGCCACATCACATAGTGGTGGGGGTGATCGGTCGCCAGACCAGGGGAGGAATCCAGGTAGCGGTTCATTCCGGGCACAGGACGAAAGAATCCACGGATGGCAGTGCAGCCACATTCTTCCGCTTTGCGCGCCATGGCGCCAAGCACCAGCGCAACCGTTTTATCATCTGATTCCCGCAGCCCCATTTCGGAGATCGCCAGCACCGGTTTTTTGAGATTGTAGCGGGCGTAATAAAAATAGCCCACTAGGCGTTCCTCATCCAGAACCGCGATGGGGGTGTGGTTCATCCAGTGTACACGGGCATCCCAATACGCTGGGGTCCGCACCAGGTTGCCTTGTGTTTTGTGACTTTGCAAGCTGTAGATTTCTTGGATCGGCTGACAGTCTTTTTCCAGGATACGGCGGTAGGCATGGTAAGAGGGCCGTAACGCTTTCAGAGCGGCCACCGGGATTTCTTGCTCGAACTGGGGGAGGGTCCGCCAGCCCAGACGCTCGTAGAAGGGGTGGATTTTGGTGAAGAGAATCGAACTCTCCATGCCGTGTTGTTCCATCATTTCAATGGCCTGGTTCAATAAACGGGTGGAATAGCCCTGGCCTTGTTCCTTGGGGCGAGTCGCCACGCTGCCGATCCCACCCACCCGGACAGTCCGCCCCCCAAGTTGCAAGGTGCGGTCAAAAATTTGCAGGAAGGCAACCAGACGATCCCCTTTTTCCAGCCCCAGGCTGAAATTCGGGTTATACCAGGGATCTTGCTGGACAATCGCATAGAAAAAGCCCCGGGATACGTCGGGAAAGGCTTCTTCAAGCAAATCCAGCGCCTGATGGAAGTGGGAGGAATCGACCACCAGGCTTTTTTCAACCGGTTCAGGCGGAGAGCCAAGTGGCTGCGGTTCGTTGATCATCAGGGATAAAATATTTGGCAATCCTGGTAATGGGGGTTGGCCAGAATTCCCTCGGTGCGGCTAGTCGTGACGGCACTATGCTCCACCGCCAGGCGCAGCGCCTCGCCATCCAAGCCGGAGAAGGTCAAGTCCCACCACACCCCACGCCGAAGCGCTACCGGGCGTTCGGCACCCTGGGTATGGGCTTCGCAGGCTTCCAGGACCGATTCGGCTTTGCCATCGATACGGTCCGAAACCAGAACCGATGCCGAGACCGATTCGGGCAGAGTGACAACCGGGTTTTCTTGAAGCGAGGAATCGGCCGCTTCCATGTGCCAGCGATGCTTGTTGGGGTTTACAAACAAGGCGGTTTTTTGTACCAACCGCTCGGTAGTCTGCAACGCTTGCTGGGAAGAGAGTCCAGGAAAGGCCAGTTCCCAGAAATCACAGCGGGAAAGGCCGCTCAACGCCGAAAAACCCAGGCGGTTCTGTAGCGTGTACATCGCGCTGCGCGCGGTGTTGTCGGTAATTTTTAAAGAAACAAACAATCGGACGTAACTCATTGTGGTCATAAATTCTAACCAGTGCTATACTGTTTAGTAAGAGCGAAGAGGATTTTTCTAAATTTTTTTCCAAAAAAGCCGTATATAATGGTAGGCTATCGGGGTTGACATCCGTAGTTCGGCCCCGATAGACTTCCAGGGAAAGGATTTTTGTGAGCAGAAAGTGGGTCAAAGGCCCCCGTTGGGGAATGTAAAAAGAAAGAGGTTTTCAATGTATCTTTCCGTTTCATCGTATACATGGCTGCCGTCATCCTTTCAATCTCACTTGGCAACACTCCACGATAACGGCATTGAGGGGGTCGAAATCTTTTGTACACCCAGACATCTGAATATCGGCGATCCTGAAGAAGTACAAAAGGCGGGTATGACATTGCGTGAGATGGGGTTTCGCGGCATTTCCTTGCACGCGCCCATCACAGTCGGCGATCTTTCCGATCCGGATGAGATGCAACGGGAAGAAACCGTCTTCAACAGCCAGCATGTGCTGGACGCCGCCACCCTGCTTGGCGCAAAACTGATCACATTTCACCCGGCCAGTATAGAAGGTGAAATCAACCAAGCCAGTGAACGCTGGACCTCGCTGGAAGAAACATTACACGATCTGGGCAGTTACGCCGAAGACCGGGACTTGAGAATCGCCATCGAAAATTTCCCCTTCCCCTTCTTTGGCTGTGACCCGCTGGAATTATATAACCGGATCGATAATCTGGATTTACCCAATGTCGGCATGACGCTGGATATCGGCCACGCCTTCTGTGGCGGGCATTTACCCCATGTCTTATCCCAATTTGGCGACAAAATTTTCGCCGTGCATGCCAGCGATAACCGGGGCCGGGTGGATGAGCACCTCACACCAGGCCAGGGATATGTCCCCTGGGAGGATATTTTCACAGGGTTGCGTCAGATGGCCTATCACGGCCCCATCGTCATTGAAGTGCGGGATGGGCGCCAAATGAATCAGATCTGCACGGATATTGTCGAATTTGCCGAGCGCATGGGGATCAACGTAGGACAGTTGTCTCATTGAACAAACCTTTCCAATCCCCATTTACCGAACTCGATACCCAATTCATGCAACAGGCCCTTGCCCTGGCGGGCAGGGGCCGTTTTACTGTCTGGCCCAATCCCCGGGTGGGTTGTGTGATTGTGCAGTCATCCCCAGAAGAGAAAACACCGCGCGTCATCGGAGCAGGCTATCACCAGCGCAAGGGGGAACCGCACGCGGAGCGCAACGCACTCGCCGCTTGCGTTGAAAACCCACGGGGCGCCACCCTCTACGTCACCCTGGAGCCCTGCTGCCACCATGGTTCCACCCCCCCCTGTACCGAAGCGATCCTCGAAGCGGGTATCCGCCGGGTTGTGGTCGCTATCCAAGATCCCTTCCCCGCGGTTCAGGGTAAGGGGATCGAAATCCTGCGCCAGCACGGCATTCTGGTGGATGTCGGCCTGCTGGAAGGGCAGGCCTGGTATGAAAACCGCTTTTTCTTTCACCTCCACTCCCATCACAGACCTTGGGTTATCTTAAAAACCGCTGTCACCCTGGATGGCAAGTGCGCTACCGCGACAGGGCACTCCAAATGGATCACGGGAGAAGAAGCGCGGGCCCATGTCCACCTGGTTCGGGCCGAAGCCGACGCCATCCTGGCCGGAATCCAGACAGTCCTGTCCGACAACCCGACACTCACTGCCCGCCCCCAAGGTCTGGGTGCCCATGAATTCATCCCGCCCGTGCGGATTATTCTGGACACGCACCTGCGCATCCCGCTCGATTGCACCCTGATCCAAACACGCGAACAAGCGCCGGTCTGGATTTTCTGCGGTCCTCAAGCCCCCATCGAAATGCGGCACGCCCTCCAGAATCTGGGTATCCCCACTCTTCAGGTCAACCAAACGGGAGGGTATCTGCATCCAGGCGAAATCCTGGCGACCCTGGCGGAACGCTCCATCTCCAGCCTTTTTTTGGAAGGGGGTCCCACCATCCACACCACCTTCCTGGAAGCGGGGCTAGTCAATGAAGTGCTTGTCTACATTGCCCCCATTTTAGCCGGCGGGAAGGCTTCACCCTCATTTTATATGGGCACGGGAGTGGCTACAATGAATACAGCCCCGCGCTTGAGCCGGGTGGAACGCCTCTCCTTGGGTGCCGACACCTTAATCCGGGGCATTCTAAAAACCTAACGCACAGGATACCACCATGTTTACGGGATTGATCCGCGAAGTCGGCATCATCACCTCGATACGCACCCAGGGCGAAACGGCGGAAATTCAAATCCACGCCCCCAAGACAGCGCAAGAGGCCTCCCTGGGGGACAGCATCGCTGTCAATGGTTCATGCTTGACCGTATCATTTTTGGATCAAGAGGTCTTTCATGCCGATTTGTCCAGCGAAACGCTACGCCGCACCTCCTTCGCCGAGGCCCACCCCGGTGCCGCGGTCAATCTGGAGCCTTCCTTGCGACTCGCGGATAAACTGGGCGGACACCTCGTCACAGGGCATGTCGATGGGGTGGGCCGGATTGAATCGATCGAAGGCGAGGGGGAGTTCTGCCAAATCACCTTCTCGTTCCCTCCCCGCCTGGCGCCCTATATCGCGGAAAAAGGATCCATTTGCATCGAGGGAATCAGCCTGACGGTCACCTTCGCGATCGAAGAAAAAGCCGGGGTTTCGATAATCCCCACCACATTGCGTGACACAAATCTTGGCACAAAAAACCCAGGGGATACAATCAACATAGAGGTCGATCTGATCGCCCGTTACCTGGAGCGGTTATTGACCTATAAAAGCGGCCCCAGCGAACTTGGATTGACATTTGATAAACTGCGGGACTATGGGTTTCCAGTGGATTGATTCCCATCCCCCCTTTTCCATCAACCCAGAAAATTCACCATGAGATCATAGGTATAACGGCATGATTATCGGAATAGAAGAAGCCATACAAGAGTTGAAGGCCGGCAAGATGCTGATTGCCGTCGATGACGAGAACCGGGAGAACGAAGGCGATCTGATTTGCGCGGCGGAAACCATCACCTCCGAGATGGTCAATCAAATCGTCAGTTGGGGGCGGGGTTTACTGTGCGTCCCCATGGATCGAACCTGGGCTGACCGCCTGCATCTCTTTCCCATGGCCATGGAGAACACGGCTCTCCATCATACCAATTTCACAATCAGCGTTGACGCCATCGAAAACTGCACCACCGGCATCTCCGCCCATGACCGGGCAGAAACCATCCGCCGCCTCGCCGATAAAAATGCCAAGCCGGAAGATTTCGCCCGTCCCGGCCACATCTTCCCCCTCCTGGCCAAGGAAGGCGGAACATTGCGACGCGCCGGTCATACCGAAGCGGTGGTCGATCTCCTCAAACTGGCGGGGATGAATCCGGTTGGAGTTCTCTGCGAAATTCTGGATGAAGACGGCCAAATGGCGCGGCTGCCTTCGCTCGAAAAGTTCTCCAAGGAACACGGCCTGGGCATCATCACCATCGAAGATCTGATCGCCTACCGCCGCAAGATTGAAGCCTTGGTCGAAAAAGTACTGGAAACCAAGTTGCCCACCAAGTACGGCACCTTCCAGCTGCATCTCTTCGTCAACAGTATCGATGGAAAAGAGCATATCGCGCTTGTCAAAGGTGACGTGACGACTGACGAACCCGTCCTGACCCGTGTCCATGATCAGTGCGTGACCGGCGACATGTTTGGTTCGCTGCGCTGCGATTGCGGGGAACAACTCGCCTACGCCTTGAAGGAAATCGAAAAAGCCGGCCGGGGCGTGTTGCTCTACATGGCGCAGGAAGGCCGGGGGATCGGGCTGATCAACAAACTCAAGGCGTACGTCTTGCAGGACGGCGGGCTGGATACAGTCGAGGCTAACCTCAAGTTGGGGCTCAAGGCCGATGAACGGGAATACGGGATCGGCGCCCAGATTTTATCCCAACTGGGCATCAAGAAGATGCGCTTGATGACCAACAATCCCAAAAAGATCGTCGGCTTGACCGCATTTGGCCTGGAAATTATAGAACAGATTCCCATCAAGGTAGGCCAGAACGAGTTCAACGTCCATTATCTTCGTACAAAAAAAGAAAAAATGGGTCATTTATTATAAAAAGGACAGCACAATGGTTAATTTCTTGGAAGGGAAACTCATTGCGGAGGGCAAACGGTTTGGTATCGTGCTCGCCCGGTTCAACAGTTTTATTACGGAAAGCCTTTTGCAAGGCGCTTTGGACACGTTAAAACGGCATGGCGTGAAAGACGGGGATATTACCGTCGCCCGCGTCCCGGGCGCGTTTGAACTGCCCTTGGTCCTGCAAAAAATGGCGCAGAGCCAAAAGTATGACGCCTTGATTGGCTTGGCGGCGATTATTCGCGGCTCCACCCCCCATTTTGATTATGTCGCGGCGGAAGCCTCCAAAGGGACTGCCCACACCATGCTGGAAGCGGGGATCCCCATCGCGTTTGGCGTGCTGACCACCAACACCATCGAGCAAGCAGTCGAACGCGCGGGCACCAAAGCGGGAAACAAGGGCGCGGATGCCGCCATGACCGCGATCGAAATGGCCAATCTGCTGGACCAGATATAATTCATCCCATTCTGTATCACCCTTTGCTTTACACTTCCACCCTGGAGTAAACCATGAGAAAGTCCGGCATTCGTCATGTCGCCCGGGAATATGCCTTGCGGGTTCTGTATGGCGCTGAAATTCATAAAAAACTGGGGGAAGAAACACCCCCATCCTCTTTTCCCAATTGGTGGACCGTGGATGACAATCTTTCCGTCCTTCCGGATGCGGAAAAATTTGCGAAACTGCTGTACCAAGGTGTCCATGCGCATCAGGATGAAATCGATGCCATCATCCAAAAACACGCCCATCACTGGCGCCTGAACCGCATGGCCAGCGTGGATCGCAATATCTTACGCTTAAGCGTGTTTGAATTAATGTACAACGCCAAAATCGCTTCCAACATCATCTTGGACGAAGCGCTGGAATTGGCCAAATGCTATGGGACCGAAGAATCTGCCCGTTTTATCAACGGCATTCTGGATTCAATCTCTCATGAAGTCCGGGCCCAGTCCCTGGAAAATCCGGCGAATCACACCCCATCCTCTCCGTAAGCGGTCTGGTATGCAGAAAAAACCCACCCTGCTTTTCGTCCTCGGCACCCGGCCCGAAGCCATCAAGTGCGCGTCCGTTATCCAGGCGTGCCGGGCCGACGCCGATTTGGATACCCGAGTACTGACCACCTCCCAGCACCGTGCCTTACAGGACGACGTGCTGCAATTCTTCCATATCCAGGTGGATCACGATCTGGACCTGATGCGGGAACAACCCGATCTCACCTCCCTGATCCGTGATGCCTGGTTCGGTGTATCCACGTACCTGCACAAGAACCCAACCGACATGGTGTTGGTGCAAGGGGATACCACCACGGCGTTCATCGCCGCGTTGGCTGCGCAATATCAGCGCGTCCCCGTTGCCCATATCGAGGCAGGGCTGCGCACGTATGATAAATCCATGCCCTTCCCCGAGGAAATGAACCGTCGCCTGATTTCCCACAGCGCGGACCTGCATTTTGCCCCCACCCCTGCCGCCCGCGAGAATTTGATCCATGAGCAAATCCCGGCGGAACGTATCCATGTCGTGGGGAATCCGGGCATCGACGCGTTGTTGCATATTCTCCGCCAGCCACAGACGGAAATCCCCCTGCACCTCGATCCCCAAACCCGCCTGCTCTTGGTAACCAGCCACCGGCGCGAGAATTGGGGGGAGAACCTCCGGGCCATCTGCGCCGCACTCAGAACCATCGCGCAAGAGTGCCCAAACGTACATATCCTCTTTTTGGTGCATCCCAATCCCCAAGTGGCCACTCTGGTGAACGCTGCACTTGCCCACGAAAAGGCAATCACCCTGCGGTCGGCGGTTTCGTATTCTCAGATGGCAGGGTATCTTCATGCCGCCACCGTGATTTTGACCGATTCGGGCGGGATTCAGGAAGAAGCACCCGTACTGGGGAAACCCGTGCTGGTATTGCGGGAAAAAACGGAGAGACCGGAGGGAGTAGCCTGTGCATCCTCGTTTTTGGTTGGCGCCAATCCCGAAAAAATGATCGCTCTTACCAAGCGGCTGCTGAACGATCCCGCCTTCTACGCCGCCCATGCCCAGCCCGCCTCCCCCTATGGAGATGGCCGCGCGGCGCAGCGAATCCACCAAGGGATTTGCCATTCCTTTAACATGGCCGTCGCCCCCGTTCCTTTTATCCCACAGAGCCAAGCCCTCTCCCCAGAGGAGATGGCTGATGCGTGAGTCGTTCCTTGTCTTTGGCGCACCCAGTTTGACCGAGGACGATCTCGAAGCGCTAATCGCCACCTTTCGCAGCGGCTGGATCGGGACCGGGCCCGCGGCAGCGGCGTTGGAACAACAGTTCGCGCAATATAAACAGATTCCCCATGCGGTGGCGTTGAGTTCGTGCACGGCCGCGCTGCACCTGGCCATGATCGCTATCGGCATCCAACCCGGTGATGAAGTCATCACCACCCCCATGACCTTCTGCGCCACAGCCAACGCCATCCTCCATGCGGGAGGCGTGCCTGTCTTCGCGGATATCGATCCATATACAGGGTTGATCTCCCCCGAAGAGATCGAGAAGAAAATCACCCCCAAAACCAAGGCTCTTCTACCGGTTCATCTGTGTGGCCGCCCATGCGCGATGGAAACTCTGCAAGCGATCGCCCTCGAACACCACTTGGCGATTATTGAAGATTGCGCGCACGCCATCGAAACGCTCTACCACGGCCAGCCAGCCGGTACCCTGGGTGACGCCGGCTGTTTCAGTTTTTATGTGACGAAGAATATAACCGCAATCGAGGGGGGGATGGTCACCACCGCAAACCGGGCTCTTGCCGATCAAATCAAAACCCTGGCGCTGCACGGTCTCAGCGCGGACGCCTGGAAACGCTTTTCTGACAGCGGCTACAAACACTACGAAACCGTTGCGCTGGGCTATAAATATAATCTACCGGATGTCCATGCCGCCTTGGCCCTTCAACAACTCAAGCGGATTGAGGCGAACTGGCAACGCCGCCAGGCCATCTGGGCCCAGTATGATGAGGCGTTTCAGGATTTGCCCTGTCTGATTCCCCCACCCCAAGAAGAAAATACCCGTCACGCCCGCCATCTCTACACCCTGTTGCTGGATCTGGACCGGCTTCGAATCACCCGGGATCAGTTCATGGACCAATTACAGCAGAACCAGATCGGGTGCGGAGTGCACTATCTTTCCCTTCATCTGCATTCATATTACCGCGATCGATACCATTTCCAGCCCCTGGATTTTCCCAACGCGCTATGGCACTCCGATCGGACCCTCTCGCTGCCCCTATCCCCCGCCCTGCAAGACGAAGACATCGCGGATGTCATCGCAGCAGTCCGCCATCTTCTTTTACGGCATGACATCGGGTAGGACCAGGGGGCGCGTCCTCTGTCCTACCCCGCTTCACCGTGCGTGCGGTTCCGGATACGGCGACCGACACATTGAAGATGACTTCCTCGAACGTTTCTTCGGTCACTTTGTTTAAGTAGATCGACGAGAGACTCATCATTTTTCTCCTTTTCTATCGAACGGATACACTGCGGTTCGGGTTGAGG
>JAVFAP010000075.1:0-10459 GCA_034002445.1 bacterium
CGCTGGCTGGGAATGCGACGGGAAAAATGAATGAAGAAATCTCAGATTTCTTATCGATCGTGCCCGAAAACGCGGAAAAGCTGAATGAGCCGGTTAGCATCGATGCCTGGCGGCGTCGCCGTCAGGCCGAGCGCCTGGGAAAAATCAAGCCGGTCCATGCGGGAATTTTGCAGGTGCTTTTCTCTCCCTATGCCCTGAAAAACGCGGTGGCCTATGATGGCGTGATCGGCAGTATCTACCAAGCGGAACTGGCAGACCCCCATCAACCGTTTTTTTATCTGACCATTTTAGACCAGCCCGGCCGGGAAATGTTCGAGGTCAAGTATGGGGGCATCCCCATCCCAGGAACCCGGATTATTGAATGGACCCAAGGGATCGAGATGATTGTCTTCAATCCCGGCCAGAAGACCACCAACCCCTTTGTCGATACGGATGCCGACCTGGTGATTGCCTCGCGGGATCGCGCGATGAAAGGGCTGTTTTTTCTGATGGTGAATGGGTCTTATCTGCGGGCGAAATTTTCGGCGACTCAAGAGAATTTCCTTTTATTGGTCAATACCAAGGGCGAAAAACTCACCTGTGCTTGGTCGGACCGGAAAGTTTCGGTCTCATCCCCTCCAAAAAATGGGAGTGTCTTTTATGCGCCAGGGATCGTTGGCTTTGAGTGTCCCGGCAATACGATACAATATGGGATCAAGAGTAAACAGGTTTCGGTGTGGGGCCACACACCTTCCGAAAAATGACGCCTTGGATTACATTCAACCGTAAATGACTGAGCGAGGATTTGTGGAATGCTTCCTTCTGACCAAATCGTTTCTGCCTTAAAGAAAATGATCGATCCGGCCCGAGTGCTATCGGATCCGGTGGATTTAGTAACGCATGCCTATGATGGGACGCCTCATCTGCAGGCGGTGCCGGCCGCGATTGTCCAGCCCATTTCGACTGCGGAGGTGTCGGCGGTCTTGCGGTGGGCCCACGACCATGCCGTTATTGTGGTTCCTCGTGGCTCCGGCACGGGGCTCTCGGGTGGGAGCGTGCCGATCCAGGGTGGCATTGTGCTGAGTATGGTGCGGATGACCCAGATCGAAGAAATCGATGAGGAAAATCTGACGGTCCTCGCCCAAGCCGGCACGGTAACCGCTGAATTGGCGGCGGCGGTGGCGGAAAAAGGCCTCTTCTATCCTCCTGACCCTGGTTCGATGAAGATCAGTACCATCGGTGGCAATGTGGTGGAGAACTCGGGCGGGTTGCGGTGCTTAAAATATGGCGTGACCGAGGATTATGTCCTGGGGCTGGAATGCGTGCTCCCCAATGGCGATGTCTTCTGGACAGGCAGTAAATCCAAGAAGGATGTGGCCGGTTACAATCTCAAAAAATTGCTGGTCAGTTCGGAAGGGACCTTGGGTGTGATTACCAAAGTGTTGCTGCGCCTGGTTCCCCCGCCCCAGAAAACCAATACCATCCTGGCCTATTTCCCCGATATGGTCTCCGCGGGTAACGCGGTGGCGGGGATCATCGCGGGAAAAATTATCCCCTGCGCCTTGGAATTTTTGGACAATGTCACCATCAATTGCGTGGAAGATTACACCCATATCGGCTTGCCCCGGGACATCGGTGCCTTGCTCTTGATCCAAACCGATGGCTATCCCGCGCAGGTGGTGGAAGAAACCGAGAAAGTCCGCGTGATCTGCAGCCAGCATGGCGCCACGCAAGTCAAGGTGGCGGAAACGCCGGAAGAGACCGAAAAACTGGCGCAAGCCCGCCGGGTGGCGCTTTCGGCGCTGGCGCGGCGTAAGCCGACTACGATTTTGGAAGACGCGACCGTGCCTCGCAGCAAGGTGCCGCAGATGCTGGCCTTCATTGATGCAGTCCGCCAAAAGTATAACCTGGAAATTGGGACTTTCGGCCATGCTGGGGATGGCAACCTGCATCCCACCTGCTTGACGGACGAACGCAACACCGAAGAGATGGAACGGGTCGAGCAGTGTTTTGATGAAATCTTCAAGAAAGCCATCGAACTGGGCGGCACCGTGACCGGTGAACACGGGGTGGGCTGCATGAAGAGCAAGTACCTTTCCCTGATGGTGGGCGAAGGAGGAATTCAGGTGATGCGGCGAATCAAGGCGTCGTTCGATCCTCAAGGCATTTTGAATCCCGGCAAAATTTTTGTGGATCAACCCAGCGATTCTGCCGACCAAGTCGTTTAGTTATAATTTTGTAGTTCTTTCATCCAAGGCGGTCTGCTCAGGGCCGCCTTTGGTTTTTGGCGCATTCATGCGAAAGGCCCGCCCCTGGATTTTGGGCTGGGATTCATGTGCCTGGATTATATCAAAGAAAAAAATAAAATTTGCCTATTGACTCTTTGGGTTTTGCCAATATAATTTTCATCTCACAAGCCAAATAAAGGCAATGACGAGGAGTAGTAAGCGTCTTGTGTGGGAATTCAGAGAGCCGGTGGTCGCTGCGAACCGGTTTCCCGCCCCGCCGAACTCGCCTCTGAGCCGCCTCCGCGAAGCCGTTCTGGGTAGTAGTCGAGGCCGCGCCGTGACCGTTAACTCACGTGAATAAGGGCGGATTTAATCCGCTGAACAGGGTGGTACCGCGAGACGAAACCAAAACCTCGCCCCTGACCGGGGCGAGGTTTTTTTATGTTTGCTGTACCCCAAAAAGTGATTCAACCCAGAGAGGGGGTGATGCTCGTGTTCCAACCGGAAGAAAGTGACCCAGCTGACCTTGGCGATCTAACATGTTGCCTTACACAAAATAAAAAATATCCACGAGTATCACACTCGATGGAAAAAAAGGATGCCCTATCATGAACGATAAAAAACAGATCATCATTTTCGATACCACCTTGCGGGATGGCGAACAGTCCCCGGGGTTCAGCATGAATATCAAGGAAAAAGTGGAATTTGCCCATCAATTGCATCGCCTGGGGGTTGATGTGATCGAAGCTGGGTTCCCCATCTCGTCCCCTGGCGATTTTGAGTCCGTCAAGGCGGTAGCGCAGGAAGTCAAAGGGCCCCAGATCTGCGGCTTGGCTCGTGCCATGGAAAAGGATATCGATCGCTGCTGGGAAGCGGTGCAATACTCAGACCGGCCTCGCATCCACACCTTTATCGCGACCAGCCAGGTGCACCGCGAGAAAAAATTGAAGAAGTCACAAAAAGAAATCCGTGATTATGCGGTCAAGGCGGTTCAGCATGCCCGCAAATATACAGAAAATGTCGAGTTTTCCACCGAGGACGCCGCCCGTACCGAACGCGACTACATTTGTGAAGTAATCGAAGCCGCCATCGATGCCGGCGCCACGACGATCAATGTCCCGGATACCGTGGGATACTCGAATCCGTGGGAATTCGGGAGTTTGATCGAGTATATTTTTGAAAAAGTGCCCAATGTCGATCAAGCCGTGATCAGCGTTCATTGTCATAATGACTTGGGCCTGGCCGTGGCCAACTCGTTGGCCGCGATCCGGTATGGCGCGATGCAGATCGAGTGCACCATCAACGGGATCGGCGAGCGGGCCGGGAATACCTCGCTGGAAGAAGTGGTGATGAATATCCATACCCGGAGCGATTCGTTCCCCTTCACCACCAGCATCCGCACGGAACAGATTTATCCCACCAGCCGCCTGTTGACCCGGTTTACCGGGATTGGGGTTCAACCCAATAAGGCAATTGTCGGCGCCAACGCCTTCGCGCACGAAGCGGGGATTCATCAAGATGGCGTGCTGAAAGAGCGGGCTACCTATGAAATCATGAGCCCCGCGTCAGTAGGCTGGTCCGGGACTTCGATGGTTTTGGGCAAGCACTCGGGCCGCCATGCGTTTGTTACCCGATTGACCGAGTTGGGATTCCACCTGGAGGGAGAACGGTTGGAGAGTGCCTTCGAAGAGTTTAAGGTTCTCTGCGACAAGAAGAAAACCGTCTACGACGAAGACTTGATTGCCTTGGTCGAACAGCAGGTGTTGGAAGAGGGCAGCGAGCGCTTTGCGTTGGCGGAATTGTCCATCAACACCGGCGAAGGCGAGCCGACCGCAACCGTCGTTTTGAAAACCCGGGAAGGCGATACGCTGCAAAAAACCGGGACTGGCGATGGCGCCTTGGATGCCGCCTTCTCGGCCATCAAGGAATTGACCGGAAACACCGATGTGGTGCTGGTGGACTACCATGTCAACGCCATCACCAGCGGGACCGATGCCCAAGGATCGGCCACGATCAAGATCCGGCATACCGACAAAATCATCAAGGGTCGCTCGACCGATACGGATGTCATCCGTGCCAGCGTCAAAGCCTTTGTCAACGCGATCAACCGTCTCGATAGCAATGGCAAACGGGGCGCCGCGGATACGGTTTAATCCGTTTTTTATCGAAAGAAAACCAAGAGCCGCCGGGGATCCGGTGGCTTTTCGTTTTTTGGGAGGCGGAGGAAACGATCACAAGATCTTGTATTTTGAGAACGAAGGCTTGTTTATCCCTTCCCGTTTCGTGATCAAAACGGGAGGTTTTATTGTGGAATGGATGAATGGAGCTCAGGAACGAAACCCTGGTTTCATTTCTTGGCCTCTCCATGTTTCCTCCCCATTCAAACACGTGTATGATGAAATTTGATTTACTCCCATTGAAGGAAAGACCATGAAACCATTGCACGAATCGAACATGTTGGTGACGGGGGCGGGGGGCTTCATCGGCTCGCATCTCACCGAGCAGTTGGCCGCGCGTGGCGCGCGGGTGACCGCGTTGATCCATTACGATTCCCGCCCGCATTGGGGGAATCTGGAGTATCTCCCCGAGCCAGTCAAGCAGGGCATCGAGGTGGTGGCTGGGGATATCACCGATCCCCATTTCATGCGGCGTATCATTCAGGGGAAGGATTATGTCTTTCACTTGGCGGCACTGATCGCCATCCCCTTTTCCTACGTTGCGCCAGCGGCCTATTTTCAAACCAATGTTCTGGGTACCCTGAACATATTGGAAGCCTGCCGCCAGGAAGGCGTGGCTCGGCTGCTCTGCACTTCCACCAGTGAGTGTTATGGAACCGCGCGGACGGTACCGATCTCGGAAGAGCATCCCCTGCAGGCGCAGTCTCCGTATTCAGCATCCAAAATTGGTGCCGATAAAGCGGTGGAGAGTTTTTACCTGAGTTTTGATTTGCCGGTGGTTACGGTGCGGCCATTCAACACCTACGGGCCCCGGCAATCGGCGAGGGCGGTGTTGCCCACCATCATTACCCAGGTTCTTTCAGAGGCGGAAGAACTCCATCTGGGTTCGTTGGATCCCAAACGAGATTTGACCTTTGTGACGGATACGTGCGATGGCTTCATCGCCGCCGCGTCAACCGATGGGATCGATGGCGAAACGGTAAATCTGGGCGTGGGGCAGACGATCTCGATCGGGGAATTGGTGGAACGGATTTTTAAATTAACCGGTATTCGTAAATCGGTGGTCTGTGATCAGAACCGGGTCCGCCCAGAAAAGAGCGAAGTGATGCAACTGATCAGCGATAACCGCAAGGCCAAACGGATCATGAACTGGGAACCGCGCGTGGATTTGGATACAGGGTTGATGAAGATGATCGAGTTTATCCGCCAGCATCCAGACTTTTATAAAATCGGGCAATATACGTTGTAGCCGCTAGGAGAAAGGCGCTTTGTTTCATGTGGAAGATACCCCTCTTTGAATTGCACATTACCCCCGAGGATCAAGCCGCCGTGCTGGAACCGCTCCAAGCCAATTGGCTGACCATGGGTGAACAGACCAAAAAATTCGAAGCCGTGTTTGCGGAGCGGCTGGGATCCAAATACGCCTTCGCGGTTAGCAACGGCACGGCGGCACTGCACCTGGCCCTCATCGCGTTGGGGATCGGGCCTGGGGATGAGGTGTTGGTTCCCTCGCTGACCTTTGTTGCCTGCGCCAATGTGATTAAGGCGGTGGGGGCGACCCCGGTTTTCGTCGATATTGAAAACGAGGTGGATTGGACCCTCTCCGCCGCTGATCTGGAACGCAAAATCACCCCGCGCAGCAAGGCGGTCATGCTAGTCCATTATGCTGGTTTCCCTTGCAATTACGACAAAATTCTCCCCATTGCCAAGAAATTCAATCTGCGGATCGTGGAGGATTGCGCCCATGCGCTGGTGACCCAAACCCCGCACGGGTATTGCGGTACGGTTGGCGATATGGGCTGTTTCAGTTTTTTTAGTAATAAAAACATGACCACCGGCGAGGGGGGGATGATCATCGCCCAGGCGGAGGAACTGGCGGACCGACTGCGGATGATCCGTTCCCACGGCATGACCACCCTCACCTTGGACCGCTATCAAGGCCGGGCTGTTTCGTATGATGTCATGACCTATGGCTTGAATTACCGGAGCGATGAGATGCACAGTGCGTTGGGATTAAGCCAATTTCAGCGTTTGGATGCCAACCTGACGCGGCGGCTCGCCTTGTTCCAGGCATACCAGGCCCGGCTGGGGGGCCTGGATGAGATCATCTTACCCTTCCAGGATAAAGTGAACGCTTCCGTTGGGATTCATATCTTCCCGATTGCTCTGCGGACGAAGGACCGGGCGGCGGTTATGAGTTACTTGAAAGACCAGGGTATCCAGTCTTCCATCCACTATCCTCCCATCCACCGATTCACGGCATACCAAAACGATGAAACTCTCGGTGAAGCCTTCTGTCCCTTGACGGAGAGGATTTCCGCGACCGAAATTACTTTACCCTTCTATCCAGAAATGACGGATGAAATGGTTGGAGTGGTTTGCGACACAGTCAAAGCCGGCTTGCAGGCTTCGGCTTGAGAGGTTCGATATGAAATGAGGGCGACGGGCGGCGTGTGGCCTGTCGATTGATTTGTAAATTGTAGTCTAAAGGAGATATGACTATGCGAGCGGTGATTATGGCGGGTGGAAAGGGAAAGCGTCTCTTTCCCTATACCTTGGTCCTTCCGAAACCGTTGGTTCCGTTGGGAGAAAAGCCGATTTTAGATATTGTGCTGCGGCAGTTGGCGCATGCGGGATTTGACCACATCACCATTACCGTGGGGTACCATGCCGAACTCATCATGGCGGTGATGGGAGATGGCTCCAACCTGGGGATCAAAATTGACTATGCGTTGGAGAGTAAACCGTTGAACACCATCGGACCTCTAACCCAGGTTAAAGACTTGAACGAACCGTTCCTGGTGATGAATGGCGATTTATTGACCAATCTAGACTACAAAATGCTGTATGAGACCCATCTCGCTAATCAAACCATCGCCACGGTCGCTACGCACAAACGCCATGTCCGTCTGTCCCTGGGCGTGGTGCGGTTTGATGGCGATCATCGCATCAATGGATTCCAGGAAAAGCCGGAATACGACTACGATGTGAGTATGGGAATTTACATTTTCAATCCAGAAATCTTGGAACATATCCCCAAGGGAGAACCCTTTGGCTTCGATCAGCTGATTCTCCGGCTGCTGGATCAGCAAGTCCCCGTCGCCGCCTATCCTTTTACTGGGAACTGGTTGGATATGGGAACGATGGATGATTTAAACCGCGCCATGGAAGAGTTTGAAGCCAATAAGGCGCTATATTTACCGGGAGAACCTGCATGAGGCGGGAGGGATTATGTCTGTCGATTTCGATGAAATCTTATATCCATCCACGTTGGATTTTACCGATCCCTCCTGGCTGTGGTGGGTTGCGCATACCAAGCCCAACCAGGAAAGGAAACTTGCCGCGGATCTCAAACTGGCTGACGTGACCCATTTTCTGCCCCTGATCGAGAAGAAAGGGCGGAGCAACCGGCCTTCGCGAGCCTATACCATCCGCCCCCTCTTTCCGGGCTATCTCTTCTTTGCGGGGGAACGGGAAGAGCGGAAAAAAGTATTGGAGACCGGGCGGACCGCCAATATTCTGGGGATCGACGATCACCAAAAATTAGCGGCGGAATTGGAGCAAGTCTACCGGGCTTTGCTTTCGGGGTTGAGTATCAATCCCTGCGCCAACATCCGCGAGGGTCAACTCTTCCGCTTGATCTCTGGCCCTGGAATGGGGTTGCAAGGGAAGGTTGTTACGTTGACCAAGAAAAGCCGGGTCGTGATTGAAATTGAAAGCATTGGCCAGTCGATGATGGTCGAGGTGGATGCCGAGGATTTGGAGTTGGTTGTACCCGGTTAACCAACGGGCAGAAATAAAAAACTTTAAAAAACAGGCCAGGTATTGTATACTGCCTTGATGTCTTCTTCACTTCACCTTCCGCGAAGCAAGAAGTTCATTATGTCTGGTAAGGGACCCACGGGAATGCCACGATCAATTGAATTTTTATTATCTCTATGCGCGATTCTGCTTTTATCCCCTTTGTTTATCCTTTTGATGATCGCGATTGTGCTCGATTCACCAGGCTGGCCGTTTTTTCGCCAAATTCGGGTAGGGAAGAACGGGCATCTGTTCTATATGATCAAATTCCGCAAGATGCCGCGCTATGTGCCGAAGGATGGTAAGGGGATCACTACGGCCAATGATATCCGTCTGACAAGGATGGGCCGGTTGTTGGAGCGGTTTAAACTGGATGAATTGCCCCAGTTTTTCAATGTCTTGATGGGGAGCATGTCCCTGGTCGGTCCCCGGCCCGAGATTCCCAAATTTACCGGCCATTACCCCGAAAAATGGGAAAAAGTGCTCTCGATCCGCCCCGGTGTGGTGGGGTACAGTCAGATCAAGGTGCCCCATGAGACCGATCTGTACCCCCCAGACTGTCTGGATCACGAAGCGTATTACATCCAGCATATTCTTCCCGAAAAACTGGAGAACGAGATTGAGTATATCCAAAAGAAATCCTTCCGATTTGATCTTTCGATTCTTGTAAAGGTTTCCCTTTCCCTGGTTACCCGCACTATTACCCCGCGCTGGCTGCTGGCGCGGTACTGGCACTTTCACATGCTGGCGTCGGATACCTTTCTCTCTTGTATCTGCCTTTACTGCGCGTATCTCTTAACCCATCAGGGAGGGATCGCGCCGGACGTGCAGAACCAGCTCAAAAATGCGCTGCTGACCAACCTCTGGCTGCGGCCCTTGGTTTTCTTTCTTTTCTCCTTGCACAAGTATCCCTTCTCTTCTTCGTTAACCTTGCGTTACCTGTTTCGGATTGTCAAAACCGCGGTCTATTCGTCCGTTGTGCTGATTATCGCCCTCATGCTTTTCAGTGAGGAACGAAACCTGGTGTTGAGCGCTCATATCGTGGATATGGTGCTCCTTCCCTCCTTTCTTATCGGCATCCGGCTTTTCTATATCGCGTTGCATGATGCGCTGATCGCGGTGGGATTTTTCCAATCGGTGCGGCATGCCTTGTCTCATCTGGCGATGGCCTTGGTGTTTGGCGGATTGGGGATTTTTTCATTCTATTCCGGCCATGTGGTGCGGGTTTCCACCCAGGTGGCACATCACTTGGAGCGGACCGAGTGGATTGTGGTGATGGCGTTTTTTATTCGGGCTGCTTTGTCTTTATTGGTTTGGCCACCGGTGGCCTCTTCCCGGGCGGATTTGATCAAAAAAGAATTTCTGCGAATTTTCAACAATGCGGTTTTGGGTACAGGCCTGATCTTGATGGTCTATCTGTTTTTACAGATTGAGAATTTTTCCCGCCTGGCTTTGGTTTTTGATTGTGCCATTTACTTTTGCCTGGTGTTTGCGCTCTCGGCGACGTGGAGTCTACGCAAAATTCATTCCAGCAAAGCAAAGCCGCATTCCCGCGTATTGATCTATGGTGTTGGGGTTGAGACCGAACTCTTTCTCAATACCCTGGATCGCATGCCATCCGTGAATTGTGATATTATCGGGATTATTTCCGATCTCAGTTGGAAGCGGTTTTCGACCATTTCCGGAGTGAATGTAATTGGTACAATCTCGGATTTGCCTGCGATCATCGAGTTCCACAAGCCCCATGTGTTGCTGACATGGGAGCAATTGACCAGTTCCAGTTACTATCCCTTGGTTCAATCGATCTGTGAGCAGTACAATATTCCCATCTCTATCTCTCCCAGTATCGATTCCCTGGTCAATCAGCCAGCGGAACTCTCCTTACCATAGAGAAGAGGGGATTTTGTTTTGATGGGGATGCCAGTTGGATTTTTGTGATTCGAGTGAACGGATGAAAACAAAACCCAAACAAAAAAAGCAACCGAAACAGCGCAGTGCGATGGCTCCAGCCCCGAATGAACCCTCCTGTCCCAAGGGCAGGAAACTGTCCCGTATCCGGAAGCCGGAATCCATGTCCCTAGGCCGGAGTTCCAGAGTTTTTTGATGGGGCTAATCTCATTTTCTCCCCATGAATAGGGGCGATTGTGCCCGAAAAGGTTCTTTTTTTATGTAAAATTGTACCCATGTAAATTGTATTAAATTCCCTTGATATGATTGTTTAATGATCTATAATTCATGCCATGTACATCGATATCGTTCCCAATCGTGATTCTC